>CATPBC010000373.1 GCA_955652195.1 uncultured Xanthobacteraceae bacterium
CCATTCTCGGAATGGAAAATGACTTCGCGTTCGGCGGGCACATGATCGGCCACCTGCAACGGCGCGCCAATGCCGAGATTGACGTACCAGCCCTCGGGAATATCAAGGGCGACGCGCGCAGCCATTTCGTTGCGCGTGAGCGGCCGATGCCTGGCAAGAACGTTCACTGCAGCCTCATCACGGCGCATCCTCATCATGTTACCGTCGGTTCGCCGTAGGGCACGTGCAGCACGCGATTGACATAGATTCCAGGGGTCGCGACCTTTTCCGGATCGAGCGCGCCAAGATCCACAATGTGCTGCGCCTGCGCGATCGTCAATGTCGCCGCCGCTGCCATTACCGGATTGAAATTGCGCGCCGAAGAACGATACGTCAGGTTGCCCCAGCGGTCCGCCTCCCACGCCTCGATCAGCGCAACGTCGCCGGCAAGCGCCTCTTCCAGAAGATATTTGCGGCCGTGAATTTCGCGCTGCTCTTTGCCTGCAGCGAGTTTGGTTCCCATTCCCGTGGCAGTGAAGAAGGCCGGAATGCCAGCGCCGGCCGCACGCAGCCGTTCCGCCATTGTACCTTGCGGCACAATCTCAAGCTCGATTTTGCCGGCGCGATAAAGTCCCTCGAACACCACCGGATCGACCGTGCGCGGGAATGAGCAAATAATCTTGCGCACGCGGCCGAGCTCAAGAAGCCGCGCCAAGCCGATGCGGCCGACGCCGGCATTGTTGGATACGACAATCAGGTCTTTCGCGCCATGCTCGATGAGCCCGTCGATCAGCGCATTAGGTTGACCGATGCTGCCAAAGCCGCCGAGCAGCACGACGGCGCCGTCGCGGATTCCCGCCATGGCTTCAGCCATCGATTGGACGATTTTGTTGATCATTGCAGCGCGGGAATGAACGGAATAAACCTTTTTACCCGACGACGCGCGCTCGCGCCTCTTCGGCAAAAGCCGGCATAACTTCGCGACCGAAGCGGCGCAAGCTGTCCTGGCCGGCGCCAGCACCGCCATTGAGCAAGACGTAGCCAACGCCGAGCTGTTGCAGGTTTTCCAGTTTCCGCGCGATTTCGTCGGGGGTGCCGTAGAGCGCACTCTCCTCGCTCGCTTCGCGCGTATCGGAAAAGGCCATGATGCTCGCTTTGCTCTTAGTGCCGTCCGGCGCGTTGGAGACGGCGGCGAGGCGGCGCTGGGCTTCGAGCCGGCGTTCCAGCGCGGCCTCCTTGTCCGTCTGATCCTTGGCCACATAAAAAGCGCGCGCGACGCCGACATCCATCGGATCGAACACACGGCCGCGCGCTTCAACTGCGGCTTTGAACGTCGCGATGCGCTCGGCAACGGTTTCGAACGAGGCGAACTGGTCGAGCAGCAGATTAAAGCCGCGTTCGGCGACCTGGCGGATCGAATCCGGTGCGCCGGCCGCCATCCACATCGGCGGATGCGGCTTCTGCGCGGCCGGCGGCTCGACGATGATATCTTCGAAGCGCCAGTATTTTCCGTGATGCGAGAAACGCTGCTTGGACGTCCAACATTTCACGATGACGTCGAGCGATTCATTAAACCGTGCATCGGCTTCCGCCATGGGAATGCAAAAGCCGGCAAATTCGTTGTGGCGATAGCCTTTGCCCACCCCGAAATCGAGCCGGCCGCCGGACAGAAGGTCGATGGTGGCGGCTTGCTCGGCGAGCAGCACCGGATTGTGCCAAGGCAGCACCAAGACCGCCGTGCCGAGCCGTAGTGTTCTGGTTTTTGCTGCTAGCCAGGTCAGCAGCGCCAGACTGGCCGAGACTTGGCCAAACCCGGTGAAATGATGCTCGACGAGAAACGTCGAGTGATAGCCCAGCGCTTCGGCCTCGACATTGTACTCGATAAATTGCCGATAGCCCTGTCCGGAATCAACGTCCGGGCCGCCATGGCGGGCCGTCGCGCTGCCGAACAAACCAAAGCGCATGTGCGAGTTTCCCGTGTTGCGGCGCCAATGTAGCCCATGCCGGGCAGCCGGAGCTAGAGCATGATCCCGAAAAGTGGACTCCGGTTTTCGGAAAAGATCATGCTCAAATAAAATCTGAAACGAACTGACATTCAACGACGATAGTTTCGCGTATAGTGCCGGCGGGGAGGAGATCGCATGATCAGAATCATTATCGCGACGCTGACGGCCGGGGCCGTTGCCGTGGGCTTGTGTGCGCAAATTGGTCCGGCAGCGGCGCAGGATTATCCCAATCGTCCGATCACGATGATCGTGCCTTATCCGCCCGGCGGCGGCGTCGATGTGATGGGGCGGTTGATGGGGCAGAAGCTTTCGCTGGCGCTGGGGCAGCAGGTCGTTATCGAGAATCGCGGCGGCGCCGGCGGCATGATCGGCACCCGCGACGCGGCGCGCGCGGCGCCGGACGGCTACACCATCGTCATGCTGCTGACCGGCATCAGTCTCGGCGCCAATACCGGCTATGACGTGAACAAGGATTTCGCGCCGATCGGAGTTGTCGCTTCGACCCCGATCATCGTCGATGCGCATCCATCGATGCCGGCAAAATCGCTCGCCGACGTGATCGCATTGGCGAAGAAAGA
>CATPBC010000374.1 GCA_955652195.1 uncultured Xanthobacteraceae bacterium
ATCTATGGCCTCATCGCCATCGGCTACACGATGGTATTTGGCATCATCGGGATGGTGAACTTCGCCCACGGCGACGTGTTCATGGTTTCCGCATTCGTCGCGCTGATCGCGTTACTCGTCGTCACCTCCTGGCTCGCCATTGGCTCAGTCGCTCTCGCACTTTTTATCGTGCTCATCGTGGCGATGTTGTTCACCTCGCTAATCAATTGGGTGATCGAACGGGTGGCCTACCGCCCATTGCGCGGCTCCTTTCGTCTGGCGCCGCTGATCTCGGCGATCGGCATGTCGATCGTCTTGTCGAACTTCGTGCAAGTCACGCAGGGGCCGCGCAACAAATCGATTCCGCCGCTGGTGCAGGGCGAATTTGTTTTGTCCAATAGCAATAATTTTCCGGTCACGCTGTCCTATAAACAGCTCATCATCTGGGCGATCACCGGTGTCCTCTTGCTGGCGTTCTGGTACCTGGTGGCGCGAACCCGGCTCGGGCGCGCCCAGCGCGCCTGCGAGCAGGATCAAAAAATGGCGGCCTTGGTCGGCGTCGATGTCGACCGCACGATTGCCGCGACCTTCGTGATCGCCGCCGCGCTGGCCGCCGTCGCCGGCACCATGTACCTGGTCTATTACGGCGTGGTCAGCTTCTCGGACGGCTTTGTGCCTGGCGTGAAAGCCTTCACGGCTGCCGTGCTCGGCGGGATCGGCTCGCTGCCGGGCGCAGTCGTGGGCGGTCTCCTTATCGGCCTGATCGAGACAATGTGGTCCGCGTATTTCTCGATCGACTATAAGGATGTCGCCGCATTCTCGGTACTGGCGATCACCTTGATCTTCCTGCCGCAGGGCCTGTTAGGCCGGCCGGATGTCGAAAAGGTTTGAGATGGCGCAGGCGGAGGGGCATGGGGAAGCGCACCGGGGGGCCGGCGCGGCAACGATGCGCACCCGTTTGGTTGGCGCGCTGCGCGACGCCGCGGTTACCGGTCTGATTGCGCTTGGCGTGTTTTTGCCGCTGATCGGTTTTCAGACCATCACCGATATCCGCGATGTATTGATCCTGACAACGCGCTGGCCGCTGTTGCTCGCGGTCGTCGGCAGCATTACGGCGTCGCGCTTTCTCTATTTGATGACGATTGCGCCGCGGCTTGAGCGCGGCGCGCTGCGGTTGCCGCAACCGACGCTGGCGGTGCTAGGAAATGTGCTGCGCAACTGGTTTATCCCTTTCGCCATTGCGTTCGTGATCGTCTATCCGATGATTGTGGTGCTCGCTGTGGGCTTTGACGGTGCGGTGCGATGGATCGATAATTTCGGCATCCAAATCCTGATCTACGTGATGCTCGGCTGGGGCCTCAATATCGTGGTCGGCCTCGCCGGACTCCTCGACCTTGGTTACGTCGCCTTCTACGCGGTCGGCGCCTATTCCTATGCGCTGTTGGCGAAAACCTTCGGCCTTTCCTTCTGGATCCTGTTGCCGCTTGCCGGCACGCTCGCATCGTTCTGGGGAATCCTGCTCGGCTTACCGGTGTTGCGGCTGCGCGGCGATTACCTCGCCATCGTGACGCTCGCGTTTGGCGAGATCATTCGCCTTATCCTGATTAATTGGGTGCCGGTGACCAACGGCTATGCCGGAATTATCGGCATCCCGCGGCCGACCCTCTTCGGGATTCCATTCAATGCCGACGATGACGGTTTCGCCGCCGTATTCGGCCTCGAATACTCGCCGCTCTACCGGGTTGCCTTCTTGTATTACGTGATCCTCGCGCTGGCGCTTGTCACTTGTTACTTCAACGTGCGCCTGCGCCGGCTACCGATCGGCCGTGCCTGGGAAGCGTTACGCGAGGACGAGATCGCCTGTCGCTCGCTTGGCATTAACACCACAAATACCAAACTGACGGCGTTCGCCATGGGCGCGATGTTCGCTGGCTTCGCCGGCTCGTTCTTCGCGGCGCGCTTGGGATTCATCTCGCCGGAATCCTTCACCTTCCTCGAATCGGCGACTATCCTTTCGATCGTCGTTTTGGGTGGCATGGGCAGCCAGATCGGCGTCGCCATCGCAGCCATCTTCATGATCGGCGGCACCGAGATCATGCGCCGAATCGACTTCCTCAAACAGATTTTCGGACCCACTTTCGATCCGACGCAATACCGCATGCTGCTGTTTGGCTTGGCGATGGTCGCGATCATGCGTTGGCGGCCACGCGGATTGATTGCCACGCGCGTGCCCTCGGTCTTTTTCAAGAAACGAAGGAACATCTCGGTCGATCTGGTCACGGAGGGACGCGGTTGACGGCGCGCGACGGCTCCACCGTGCTGCGGGTCGATCACTTGACCATGCGTTTCGGCGGCCTCCTCGCCGTCGATGATCTCAGCTTCGAAGTCAAGCGCGGCACCATCACTGCGCTGATCGGGCCGAACGGCGCCGGTAAGACGACAGTGTTCAACTGCATCACCGGCTTTTACCGGCCGACTGAAGGCCGCGTTGCGATTGCGCGCGGCGACTCGTCACTATGGCAAGCGCTCGAAGCGCTGACCGACAGCGGCCAACGCGGCGTGGTGCGGCCGCATGGGGCTTTGTTTCTGCTCGAGCGCATGCCGGATTATCTCGTGGCGCAGCAGGCGCGGGTGGCCCGCACGTTCCAGAACATCCGGCTGTTTGCCGGCATGACGGTTCTGGAAAACCTGCTCGTCGCGCAGCACAACCCGCTGATGCTGGCTTCTGGCTATACGGTGCTTGGGCTCCTTGGTCTGCCGCCTTACGCATCAGCCGAGCGCGCCGCACTCGACAAAGCGCGCAACTGGCTTGAGCGCTTCGGCCTTCTGGATCGCGCCGACGACCCGGCGGGCGAATTGCCGTATGGCGCGCAGCGGCGGCTCGAAATCGCGCGCGCCATGTGCACCGATCCGGTGCTGCTCTGCCTCGACGAACCGGCCGCGGGATTAAATCCGCGCGAGAGCGCCGAGCTCAACGAGCTCTTGCTCGTAATCCGTGATGAATGCGCCATCTCGATGCTGTTAATCGAACACGACATGTCGGTCGTGATGAACATTTCCGATCACGTCGTCGTGCTGGATTATGGCGTGAAGATCGCCAACGGCACTCCTGACGCGGTGCGCAATGATCCCAAGGTGATCGGCGCCTATCTCGGCGTGGCCGACGAAGAGGTGGCGCGCGTCGAAGCCGAGGTCGGGCTATGAGCTCCCTGCTCCTGTCGGTGCGCGGCGTGACCGCCTATTACGGGCACGTCAAGGCGCTCAAGGGCGTCGACATCGACGTCAATGATGGCGAGATCGTTGCGCTCATCGGTGCCAACGGTGCGGGCAAGTCTACTCTGATGATGACCGTCTGCGGCAACCCGCGCGCGCGCGATGGCCAGATCCTGTTCGCCGGCCGCGACATCACCCGGCTGCCGACCCATGAAATCGCCAGGCTGAAGCTGGCACAGGCGCCGGAAGGCCGGCGCATTTTTCCGCGCATGACGGTTTTGGAAAACCTC
>CATPBC010000375.1 GCA_955652195.1 uncultured Xanthobacteraceae bacterium
TCTACTCTCCTTCTTTCTGTGGGATTTTCAAGCTCTGGATTGTCAGAGGCAAGCGAGGATTGTGCTCGTGCGTCGCTATAGCGGCGATCATCCTCACCACTACGGCAGCTATGTGGCCGTTGTCCGCCGACGTCGATCTTCGTCATACGGTCGGCACCTACGCCGCGCAATCCGGCGCCAGTGCGTTCCTCGAATCGCCTGCGCCGTCGGTGTAAGTCCACCGCCCGCTCGGCTGTCCTAGCTTGAAGTGCTCTTGCGGCGGTGCAGGCGCATCGGCTGATATCGGCGCGACGATTGTCCAAGCTTTGCGTTCTGGCGGTAGTCCGCAGCCAGGACCAATCTTCGCGAAGGGGTCACTGCTCATATGGCTCGACCCCGATTATTTCAGCAACTCTGAGCGCCGCGTCTGCTTGAGAAATTTTGAAGAGGTAGGCCGCAAGCGACACCAGATCGCCACCGCGGTCGCCGGTAGCAAAATCGCCCCACTTTCCGGTGGCGCGGCTAACCTTGAAAGAACCGGGGCGCCGATCATGGCGCGTGGGATTTCTTGAGACATCAAGATGGCGCCGAGGCGTGTCCGCTTCGGAAAGCGGACATTGACACTCGCCCCCATTCGGCGACGATCTGTTCACGAGCTTTAACGCATCGGTTGTCGTCAATGAAGGTTGCGATCGTAGGCGCGACCGGCCCGACCGGCATTCACCTTGCGGCCGAACTGCGCAAGACGCCCGCTGCCGTGCGCGTAGTCGCACGCGGCATGGATAATCTCGCACGGCTATTTCCTGACGCGGCAGTCGAGAAGCGGCCGGCCGATATTCTCGACGCCGACGCGACCTTGCGCGCGGTCGAGGGCTGCGATCTCGTTTACGACTGCATTGGCCTGCCCGGCGACCAGATGCATCTGCATCCGCTGACCGCGCGAAACATCGCCGGCGCCCTCCGGCACACCAATGCCCGCTGCGTCCAGGTATCGAGCTATTGGGCCTACTATCCGCAGGTGCGGGCCGAAATGAACGAAAGCCATCCACGCAGCGGCGGGCCGGCGTGGGTGCGCCACCGACGCGAGGCCGAGGACATTCTGTGCGACGCCGGCGCCGCCATCCTGCATCTGCCCGACTTCTACGGGCCGCAGGTGCACGTCAGTACGCTGCAGAACGCGCTCAACGAAGCGGCCTTCGGCAAAACCATCAACTGGCTCGGCAAGGCGGATGTTCAACGCGAATACATCTATGTCCCGGACGCCATGCGCATCGCCGCCGCTATCGGCACCCGCGCCGAAGCCTTCGGTACGCATTGGTGCCTGCCCGGCGGAGGCCCGCTCAAGGGTCGGCAGATTGCGGAGATCGTCGGGCGTCATCTCGGGCGGCCGGTCAAGCTGCGCTCGGTTGGGATGACGATGCTGCGCATCGTCAGCCTGTTCAACAAGGATTTACGCGGACTGCTACAGGTCGTCCCCGATTATATGAAGTCGGTCCGCTACGACGCCCGCAAACTGCAAGGCCTGCTCGGGCCGCCGCAGATGACCTCCTATGACGCTGGCATCGGTCAGACCCTTGCCTGGATCGCGTCGGGCCGGTGACTGCACCTGCTCGCGTACAGTAGCGACCAGCACTGTCCGATGTCTGATATTGAGGGATGAACGGACTCGTCGCGGATAAGCCGCAAGGTCGCACTTTGGCCCTGAACCGACTTGCCGCGACGTCCGACATGAGTGCGTTATTGGGGCTGAACGGACGTGACGCGGACATCTGATTTCGGCAGATATTGACCCGGAACGGACTCTGGCAAATGACGTCAAGTCAAGGGTCGAGTCTCGGCCCAGAGATCAGCCAAAGTCTTCATCGCCCGTCGACCATGCGAAATCTCGACCTCGCGGAGTGTCAGCTCGGGACGAAGCCGCCGGGCTGAGATCAGAGAGATCTTGGCAGCGTCGGTCTGTCCAAGGGCGGCGTGCGCCAGAGTTTCGAGAAGCGGCGGCAAGAACAGCCGCGGATCCCGGCGCGCCGCAAGTTTCGCCTCTTCGAGCGCCTCGGCTGGTCGTTTGGCCCGCATCAAAAACCCGCCGAGCGCCCACCCCCAGAATGCCAGTCTTCGGTCGCGCGGACTGAGTTTGATCCCATGCCGCATGTAAGCGATGCCGCCATCCAGATCGCCTGACAAAGCCAGCGCCGCGCCAAGGGCGACCTGAGCCTGGGCATTGCTGGGATCAAGTTCGACGGCCTGCTTCAGGATTTTCCCACCGCGGCCGGCGTCGCCGAGATCCGTAATGGCACAGCCGGCGTAGCCCAAGACTTCGGAGCTACCACCATCGTTGGCGATCGCGAGCTCAGCGGCGGCAATGGCCTCTTCATGAAGTGTCTTGGAACGTTCGATCAACGCGGTATTTTGCGCGAGCGCCATGAGAAGAGAGAGCTGCGCGCGTGCCAACGCAAAGTTTGGGTCAAGCTCGAGCGCGCGCTGCAGGAACCCACGCGCTTCCTCCACGGATCGCGCGTTCCAGCCGTTGGCGGCCAACACGCCGGCGGCCTGATGGTAAAAGCCCCAGGCCCCGATGTTTTCCGGTCGCTGTCGCCGGATCACCGCGATCTCGGCTTTGGTCAGCGCCGGCTGCAATTCGACAATGATGCCACGGGTAATTTCGTCCTGAAGGTTGATCGCGTCACTGCGCTCTGCATCAAATTGCCCAGACCAGAGCACGCGACCGCTCACCGCGTCCGCCAGTTGGGCTGAGAGCCGAATCTTCCCGCCAAGCGCTCGCACACTGCCTCCCAGGACATAACGGACACCGAGCTGCTGCGCGATCGCCGATGTCGGTATATCCGCACTTCGAAATTCAAATGACGACGCCTTGGCAATCACGAAGAAACCGGGCATGCGCGCCAGCAACGCGATCACGTCTTCCCCCAATCCATCGGCGAGAAATTGGAGCTCACGTTCGTCAGACAAGACAGTGAATGGTCGAACCGCAATCGACGACACATCGGACGCGGCGCCGGATGACGGCACTGCAAGACCTGCCGTTATTCGCTCAGCGTCGGCGCCTTGGCGTTCTTCATGGTCGAACATGACCTGAAAAGCCTGCACCGGCCGCTCGATGTTCTTGAGCGTGAGCCTTCCAAGATCGCGAAATTCGGCGCACACCCGGTTCACCACAGCGTCTCGTGCATTGCCAGAAATGAGAATGCCGCCCGGCGGAGCCTGTCCTTCGAGA
>CATPBC010000376.1 GCA_955652195.1 uncultured Xanthobacteraceae bacterium
GCGACTTGATCACGACCGGAACGACGCCGGGCGGCGCGATCAACTCGCCGACGTCAATATAGTCCAGCTCGTGCAGTTCCACCCCGTCGATGCAGACAACTTTGCCAGGCCACCGCAATTCGCGATGCAGAAGCCGGCCGAGTGTCTTGCCGATATCGCCGTCGATTGCCAATAGCAGAAGCTTAATGCTGTCCTGCAGCGGCCGCAGTGCAGCGAGGATAGCTTCGCCGGCCGCGCTCAACCGCGCATGTTCCGGATCGCCAGGCCAGCTAAATGCGATAGCGATGGCGCCCGCGTCATCGAGACCGATTTCGTCGAGTCCACTGCGCAGCTCGGCTGTAATCCGTTCACGATCAAGGTGGCCGGCATCCATCGTGATATGCACGACCGGTACGTTGCGGACGGGCAGCACGTAAGGATCGGGAAGGTAAATGGTCTTGCCGCTGACCTGCACCGTAAACTGCGACGCGCCGATTGCGGTGGCGCGGATGCGCTGGCCGGGATCGATCAGCGGCAGGCCACTGCGCCGGCTTAGTTCGCCTGCCAATTCGTCCGCCAGCGGTTTGGCGATATCGCCGAACGCAGCGCGCTCGTGGCCAAATATATATTCGGCAACGCCGCCTGAAAATGTCAGCGCTGCCGGCGCAGCCTTGCGCGGCAGCGGCTCGGTCAGGAGAAGCGATTGCGTGAGCGCGTCGAGCGGCGCATCGAGGATTATGTCGGCCGCCGTCACAGCGAGGCGCTGCACGATCCGCCGGCGCATGGCTTCATCGGCGAGCGTCGATGGCGATAGTTTCAGCGACAAATCATCGGCGATGCGTCGCGCCGACTCATCAATGCGAGTCCAGGCGCCGCTGCCGTCGCTTGCGATCAAGCGCCCGCCGACGGCAAAGGCTGCGAGCCCGACGATGGTGCCGCCGTCGATCAAAGCGAGCTTGGTCGTGCCGCCGCCGACATCGACGTGAAGTACGCACATGGCGCGGCTTTTCGACAGCGCCACGGCGCCCGAGCCGTGCGCGGCGAGGCGGGCTTCGAGCTTATGGCCGGCGCTAGCGCAGACGAATTTGCCCGCTTGCGCAGCAAACAGCTCATCGATCGCGCGTGCGTTTTTACGCTTGATCGCCTCGCCGGTGAGGATCACTGCGCCGCTGTCGATTGCGGCTTGGGTGAAACCGGCATTGCGGTAGCAGCGCGCGATGAATTCGCCGAGCGCGGCGGCGTCGATCAATCCATCGGCCAGAAATGGCGTCAGCATGATTGGCGAGCGATACACGATCTCGCGGCCAGTAACGACAAAACGGCTCGATAGCGCTTGCGATTGGCGCTGCAAGACCAGTTTGGCGAACAACAGATGTGAGGTCGAACTGCCAATGTCGATGCCGACAGTCGTGAAGACCAGATTGTCCTGGGCCCAGATCGTCCGCGCGATGGCGGCGCGGTCGGCTGCGGTCTCGGCGTGTTCGTGGGAAAAATCCGTCTCGTGCATCGAGGAGGAAACTTTCGCGCGGAGCAGCTCGCTCGCGCCGGCGAACAAGGCTAAAGCGAAATGATTTTAGGTTGAATCGCCATTTCGCTTTAGCTCATTGTTTGAGCGTGGTCTTTTCCGAAAACCGGTTTCCACTTTTCGGGATCATGCTCTAGTTGCTCTGCAAAAGGCTTGCGACGGTTTTGATCTCGTTGCGGGCGTATTTGGGCAGGCCGGCGCTGATCGAAGCGCCTGAATTAAACGATGATTGGCCCATGAGCACTTGGGCTGGCACGAGGTTGCGCAGAACCGGGACCTTCTCGAATGCACGCCTCTCGTCGAGTACGCTGGCTTTGATCGCTAGCACCATGAATGCGGTCACGACAGTCTTTTCGGCATTCGACGGATGTGCCTGAAAAACCGCAAAAAATTTCCCAAACTTCATGATCTGATTGACGTAAAAGATATTCTGCTCGAGTACGCCGCTCACCGCGGTGCCGAGACCGGTCAATTCCTGCAGGCCGTTCTGATCGAGATCGGACGGTGCGAGTGCGGCCAATTCGCTCTGGAAGTCGATGTGGTCGGCGACTTTTTTCGTGTCGCGCAATTTGTTCACCAGCATGATGCCGATCGGAATCTTGCCTTCGAGCTTGTAGGTAGATTGTATGCAGATCAAATTTGCGATGCCAGTGCACCATTTGCGATCGGGATTATCGTTGCCGGTCCCGGCTTTGTCCTTAAAGGTCGCCACGTCGCTCGCGGCAATCGTCTTGTGCTGTATAGCGGGATCGATCTTTTGCAGAAATGCAAGCGTGACGTAATGCGGTAGATCGACCGCTGTGGGCGATTTGGCCAGTGTGAAGCGCGCCTGGGCCACATACATGTAAAGCTTCTCGGTGTAAGGTTTCTGCGCCGACTCGGTCTGGCCGTTTTCGCCGTTCACGACCGGTTCGACATAACTTGGAAACAGCGTAAGAAATTTCTTCTCAATGGGATGCCGGCTTGCCCATTCGTCGAAGGGCATCAATGCGGTCTCGCTGTTGAGACCGGCGGCGCTGGTCTGATCGCTGAATTCGATTGCTCCCGGCGCAAGCCGACCGGCGTCAGCTTTGCGCGCAGAGCTCACGTCGTCGATGCGATAGTCCTGCGCCAGAACGATAGAAACAAACGCCGGCTCGCCGAACAGCCAGCCACCAAGCAAGGCGAGGACCAGGACCGCCGCGCGCTGCATCCGAGCTTCTTTCAAGACATTTCCGTCAGTTCACGCGCCCGCCCCAGAAGAATTCACGGAACGACGATGGGTTGTCGCTCCAACGCCATGGCTGAAAAAGGCCGCGGGCTGCGGGCGGGGGTTGTGGCGGCAGCGATCGCCAATTGGGGTAATAAGATCGTCCGATCCATTGTCCATTGCGATTATATCCGCCCCAGGAAAAGCCTTGGTCGTTATTGCCCCATTGATCGCCCTGATAATAGGCGCCCTCGCGCGACACTAACTGATACTGGGTATCCTCGGCGTCACGGCGGAAATGCTCGATGAAGCCGCCGCTGGCAACACGCTCACCGGTCATGTAGTCGATCGGCGCGTCGACAAGGAGCCGCCTCGCCTCAGGCGACGGCCCGCTTAGAAGTGTTTTCGGCGCGATGTGTTCGGCCCATATCGCCTCGATAATCGGCTGGAAGATCGGCAGCGCCAGGCGCGCGCCGGTTTCGTTCGAGCCGAGCGAGCGGCGCTTGCGGTCGGCATTGTCGTAGCCGACCCATACTGCAACGGTTACATCATTGGTAAAGCCGATGAACCAGCCGTCCACGGCATTCTCGGTGGTACCGGTTTTGCCGGCGACATAGGGAGACAGCCCTGTGATAGCGCGGGCGGTGCCACGCGCTACCACACCCTGCAGCATGGTCTTGAGTTGATAAAACGAGGCGCGGTCCGCTGCGCCGATCCACGGCAGCGGCGTCTTCGGATATTCGTATACCGTCTGGCCGTTCTCCTCGATGGAGTCGATGCCGTGCGGCTGCGGCAGCGCGCCTTCATTGGCGACGGCGGCATAAAACGCGGCGAGATCGATCATGCGCACCGGCTCCGCGCCGAGCACAAACGGGTAATACCGTACGCATTCCGAATAGATTTTTGCGGCGACGGCGGTCGCGCAAACCGCGTCGAGGCTATTTTCCGGACTTTGGCTGATCCCGCCGTCGAGCAGATGAGCGGTCACCACATTGATCGAATTCTCAAGCCCGCGACGCATCGTGAACACGCCGCCTTGATTGTAATCGGCATTGCGCGGCGACCAAAAATCCTGCGGACGGGCATAGCCGCCGTAGTCGCGGCTGATCATATCGCGGCTGTCAATGCCACTGCCGATCGGCGGCAGCGTGATCGGTTCATTGGTCACGAGCGTGTTCGGCTGCAGGCCGTGCTGTAATGCCGTCAGATACGTCAACGGCTTTATTGCCGAGCCGGGCTGGCGCTTTGTCTGCGCCGCACGATTGAGTTGGCTCAGCGGATAAGAAAAGCTGCCGGCCATGGCGAGGATTCGGCCAGTCTTGTTCTCGAGCACAAGCGCCGCGCCTTGCACCGTCGGCCGCACTCGCAGCTGTGCCTGCGCGGTCGTCTGCAAGATCGCGCCGGATTTGCCTTTCGATTTGCTCTCGACGCTTCTGCCCTCGACGACATGGACGTAGACCACGTCGTAAAGCGAAAGGCCGCGCCGAATTGCTCCGCTCCATACGGCTAACGGCAGGATGCGCCCGTCAGGTAGGCCAACGCGGATCGCATCATCGCCTTTTTTGCCGCCGCCCTTCGATACCACGACCGCCGGCGTCCAGTGCACATCGTAGAGCGGCAGGCGCGCGGCTTGCAGCGCCTGCTGCCAAGCCGGCATGCCGCTCCGATTGTCGACATCGAGCTTGCGGACGGCGTCAGCGATGTTCGCTTCCGGTCCGCGGAACTGCATCCGCCCGGTTGATAATTCGTATCGTGCGAGACCTTCCTGCAGCGCCGCTTCAGTATCGCGCTGCAGCTGGGCGTCGATTGTGGAGTGTACCGTGTAGGAGCGCGCAGTTAGGCTGGCGACGCCATCCGCTTTCGCCTCGCGACCAAGAAAATCGGTGAAATGAAAGCCAGTGTCCCGCCGCGGACGCTGGTAGGTGGCAAGCTTCGGGGCGGCCGCGAGCGCCTCATCGTTCTGCGCCGTGCTGATCGTCCCGTCTTCCTGCATCCGCTGCAGTACATAACCGAGGCGTTCTTTGGCACGATCCGGATGGCGGTCCGGATTGTAGTAGTTTGGTCCCTTCAGTAGGCCCGCCAGCATAGCGCCCTCGGGCAGCGAAAGATCCTTGGCAGATTTGCCGAAATAGCTGCGCGCCGCCATTTCGATGCCCCAGGAACCGCGGCCGAGATAAGCGGAATTGAGATAGAGTTCGAGAATTTCGTTCTTGCTCAGCGTGCCTTCGAGCCGAGACGCCACGATCATTTCGCGAATTTTGCGCTCATAGGTGACGTCCTCGCCCACCAGAAGGTTTTTCACCACCTGCTGTGTGATCGTCGAGCCGCCCTGCGGCCGCCGCGGGTCGGCGAGATTGCCGATAAAGGCGCGGATGATGCCGCGCTCGTCGACACCATGATGTTGATAGAAGCGGCGGTCTTCAGCGGCGACGAACGCCTTTTGCACCACCTCGGGAATGTCAGCGAGCGATATCCAAACGCGCCGATTGCCGGGCTCGAACACGTCGGCGAAATTCCGCCCATTGCCGTCCAGGACAACGCTCATGCTCGGCAATCGTCTGTCTTTGAGGACATTTTGATCGGGCAAGTCGGCCACCGCAGTGTTGAAGAAGTCGATGACCTGTCGCATGTCGACGACTGGAGTAGCGATTGGCTCGTTCTTGCAGAACTGGTGATAGGCAGTGTTGAGATCAGTGAAATTGAGACCGCGAAACGGCTTTATCTCGGCGCCCGCTGCCTTGGGATCGTCCAGCGCAGTAGTAATCAGCTCGTCGAGATTGATCGATTCGATATCGAAGGCTTGCTTCATATGCGCGCAGCCGTTGCGCAAGATCTGCACGACTTCGTCCTGATCCTTGGCTGGATCGAATTGCGTCTTGATGGCTTGCGGCTGGGTCGTGACCTGGCTCAGTGCGAGCGCCGTCGCAAAAATTTTAACCAGGATCAGGTCCATGGGAGCGGGGCGGGCTGGCCGGATTCGAGTGACGCAACGAGACAACGGCGATTATAGCGATCTGATCCCTACAAACAGACTTTTTTGCGAGCGCGCGAAGCCGTCACGCCGCCGCAACGATGCCATGAAGTGCCAGGAATGCCGCAATTTATGGCGCTCAAGTTTTGCCGGGCGCCAAGCCCTCGAAATGGCCGCGACGCTGCAGCAGGGCGAGCAGGGCGAGCGCCGGGAGGCCGGCGGCGGCGCATATTGCGAAGAACCATGCCCATCCGGTCGCCGCTGCGATAAAGCCGGCGCCGGAAGAAAGATAGGTTCGGCCGAACGCCGCCAGTGCGGTGAGGAGAGCGTATTGGGTCGCGGTATGCAGCGGATTGCGGCATAGCGCCGACAGATAGGCAACGAAGATGACGGTGCCGATGGCGCTGGTGAAATTCTCGACAATAATCGCAAAGGTGAGCCAGGCCGCGTTGTGGCCCAGCATGGCTTGCCAAGAAAAAGCGAGATTGGCGAGGCCTTGCGCCAATCCGCCGATCCAAAGGCTCGTCGGAATCGAATAGACGCGCGCCAGCGAACCGCCGGCAAAACCGCCGATCAGGGTCGCCGCCAATCCTACGCCTTTTATGATCGCTGCATATTCATTGCGCGAGAAGCCGAGATCGATCACGAACGGCGCGGTCATCGCCCCTGACAGCGCATCGGTGAATTTGAACAGCACCACAAAGGCCAGCGCGACGAAAGCCATGTCGCGCGTCAAAAACTCGGAAAAAGCGCCGGTTGCGGCTTCGACTATACGTTGCAGCGTGTTTTCCTGCGCACGTGCTGCCGTGGCGCTGACCGATTTTACCGGCTCCTTGGCAGCGAGCGTCGTCGCTACGCCGATGAGCACCAGCACCGCCATGACTGCGTAGCCTGCGCTCCACGCGGCGTTATGAGCGAGGCCGAAACCTTGAAAACCGCTGACGATAAACAGCGCGCCTGCGGTCGAGATCAGCATGCCGATGCGGTAGGCGGCGACATAGGACGCCATGCCGGCCGCCTGTTCGCTTTCGTCCAGGCTTTCGACGCGGAAGGCGTCAACTACGATATCCTGGGTCGCCGAGGCGGTAGCGACCAGCAGCGCTCCGATCGCCACCAGCAAAGGCGAAACCGACGGATTGCATAAACCGAGAAGGACGATCGCAGCCATCAGTAAAAACTGCGACAGCAACAACCAGCTGCGCCGTCGCCCGAAGCGGCGCGCCAACAGCGGCACATTGACCGCGTCGATCAGCGGCGCCCAGAGGAATTTGATCGTGTAGGGCGTGCCGACCAGCGCAAACAGACCGATCGTGCCGAGATTAACGCCCGCTTCGGTCATCCAAACCAATAGCGTCGAACCCGACAGTGCTAGTGGCAGGCCCGACGAGAAGCCGAGGAACATGATCACGAGCACGCGCGGCTTAAGATAAACCGCGAGCGTCTCGGTCAAAGACGGGCGCGCGCCTGCGACGCTGCCAGGGACATCAGACCGCACGGCCATGCGCCGCTACTCGCCCGCTTGCAATGTCAATGCCGGCGGCGCGATGGCATTTTCGGCTTCGGCTCGCAGCTCTACCTGCGCAATCCGTTCGCCATGCGCCTCGATTTTGCCGATGGAGACGACCGCCTGCCGAATATCTTCGCCCGCCTGATTGAAATGGGTTTGCAATTTGCGCACGCGCTCGCCCAATAGACCCACGTCCTTCACCAGACGCGCGACCTCGTCGCGAATTTGATCGGCCGCTTCGCGCATGCGGACGTCTTTCTGCATTTGCTGTACCATCTGAATCGCCAGCGAAAGCAGTGCCGGCGACACGATGACGACCCGTGCGCGGTAGGCGCGCTGAAACAAGTCGTCAAAGCCGTCGTAAAGCTCGGCGTAAACCGATTCCGATGGCACGAACATCAGCGCCACTTCGTAGGTCTCGCCCGGAATTAAATATTTGTCGGCAATGTCGGCAATATGCTTATTGACGTCGCTGCGCAGACGCTGCGCCGCAGCCTTGCGCTCTTCCTCGGATTTGGCGTCGCGGTAGGCGGTGACGGCTTCGAGCGGAAATTTGGCATCGATCGCCATTGGCCGCTTATCGGGAAGGAAGACACAGCAGTCGGGCCGCGTGCGATTCGATAAAGTATACTGAAATTCGTAGGCGCCTTTGGGCAGCCCGTCCTGGATGATCGCCTCCATCCGCAACTGACCGAAAGCGCCGCGCGATTGCTTATTGGCGAGAACGCCCTGCAGCGTAGTCACTTCAGTCGCGAGCGCCGTGATGTTCTTCTGTGCGCTGTCGATAACGGCGAGGCGCTCGTGCAGCTTCTGCAAGTTCTCGGTCGTGTGCTGGGTAGTCTTGTGCAGCGAATCGCCCAGCCGGTGCGTCACCGAATCGAGCCGCTCGTTCACCGCGTGCTGAACTTGCGATTGCCGGTCGGCCAGCATCTTGATCATCGCCTCAAGACGCGCCGCGCTGTCGCGCTGCGCCTGCAGCAATTCCGCAACCATCATGGCTTTGGCGTCCGCGGGACGGCGCGACCGCCACAATGCGACGCCGACCGCGGCAAGGGCGGCGATGACGATCGCGATAACCACAAGGATCGGCAGGCTGTCGGTCATGCTGCGCTCGGCAGTTCGAATTCGCGATTCGGCTCGGGAACGAAGAGCGAACGGTCATAGCCGCTTGTCGCCGGATGCGCAAACAAAACCGGCGCATTGACCCCGCTTTAAGCACCGCTTACATCGCCGGCCATGGCGGTGCGCGAGATAATCAAGCTTCCGGACAAGCGTCTGCGGCTAAAGTCCGAGCCGGTGAAACAGATCGACGCCAGTATCCGCAAGCTCGTCGATGACATGTTTGAGACGATGTACAAGGCGCCGGGCATCGGGCTGGCCGCGATCCAAATCGGCATCCCCAAGCGCGTCATCACGCTGGATTTGTCGAAGAAGGAGCAGGATCACGCGCCGCGGGTGTTCATCAATCCGGAAATTACCTGGCACTCGGAGGAACGGGCCAAGTTCGAGGAAGGCTGCTTGTCAATTCCGGAATACTATGAGGAAGTCGAGCGGCCGACCGCGGTGAAGGTCAGGTATCTCGATCTTGCCGGCAAGAAGCACGAGATCGATGCCAAAGGCCTGCTGGCGACCTGCCTGCAGCATGAAATCGATCACATCAACGGCGTGCTTTTTATCGATCACATTTCCAAGCTCAAGCGCGACCGCGTGATCAAAAAATTCGTCAAAGCAGCCAAAGAGAATGCGGCAAAGAAGGTGGAGGCGTGATTGGCGCTCCGCCTGGTTTTCATGGGCACGCCTGAATTCGCGGTGCCCACATTGGGCTCGATTGTCAGCGGCGGACATAAGCTGGTCGCGGTCTATAGCCGTCCGCCGCGGCCCGCCGGTCGCGGCATGTCGGTGCAGGCTTCACCGATTGCTCATGAAGCCGACCGCTTTGGATTGCCGGTTTTTACGCCCAAGACTTTCACGCCGAAGACACTTCGGGAGACCAGCACCGTTGATGCCATGCTGGCGCATCATGCCGACGCGGCCGTGGTGGTCGCCTATGGCTTAATCCTGCCGAAGCCGATTTTAGATCTGTTTCCACTTGGTTGTTTCAATCTGCACGCTTCGCTCTTGCCACGCTGGCGCGGCGCTGCGCCGATCCATCGCGCGATCCTCGCCGGCGATCGCGAGACCGGCGTCATGGTCATGAAGATGGACGAAGGACTCGACACTGGACCGATCGCGATGACCGAACGCGTCAGCATCGGTCCGGACGCGACCGCCGGCGATCTCCACAATGAACTGGCGCGGCTTGGCGCCGGTCTCATGCTGCGCGCCCTCGCGGCGCTTGAAAAAGGCGATCTGCGCTTGACGCCGCAACCCGCAGCCGGCGCGACTTACGCCAATAAAATCGAGAAGAGCGAGACCCGGATCGACTGGAGCCAATCATGGAACAAGGTCCACGACCATTGCCGCGGACTTTCACCGTTTCCCGGCGCCTGGTTCGAATATCCCAATACCGGCCGGATCAAGGTTCTGCGCACCACGAAGGGCAGGGGCACTGGCGAGCCCGGCCGCGTGCTCGATGACGATTTGACCATCGCTTGCGGGGAAGGCGCGATCCGGCTTCTCGAATTACAACGTTCCGGGCGCCAACCGATGCGCGTCGACGAATTCCTGCGCGGCACGTCGATCCCGCGCGCCAGCACCTTGCACTGAGTATTTAAGGCGACGCGGCGATGCCTCGCTATAAGCTCACGATCGAATATGACGGCACGCTTTTTGTTGGCTGGCAGGCGCAGGACAACGGCGTCTCAGTGCAAGCCGTCCTCACCGATGCGATTGCAGCCTTCACCGGCGAGCGGGTTGTAGTCGGCGCCGCCGGACGGACCGACGCCGGCGTGCATGCTTTGGGCCAGGTGGCGCATGTCGATCTCGCTAAGGACTGGGAATGCGAGACCGTGCGCGACGCCATCAATTTCCACCTGCGCCCGCAGCCGGTCGTGGTGCTGACCGCCGAACGCGCGGCGCCGGACTTCGACGCCCGGTTCTCCGCCGTCAAACGGCATTACCTTTATCGCGTCGTCAACCGCCGCGCCGATCTTGCGCTCGACCAAAACCGCGCTTGGCGCGTGCCGCGCCCGCTCAATGCCGAAGCGATGCATGCCGCCGCACAGCGCCTTGTCGGCCATCACGACTTCACCACCTTCCGCTCTGCCGAGTGCCAGGCCAAATCGCCGGTAAAGACGCTCGATCGCCTCGA
>CATPBC010000377.1 GCA_955652195.1 uncultured Xanthobacteraceae bacterium
TACCGCCAGCATTTGAACCTACATATCCTGCCGCGGATCGGCCCGGTTAAGCTGTCGCGCCTAACGGCCCCGGTCGTGAGTGCGTTCCGCGACCAACTGCTCGACGATGGGCGGTCCCGTGACATGACCCGACGTGTTCTCGCTTCCTTGGCGGCCCTCGTCGGTGAGGCGCAGACGCGCGGTTTGGTGGCAGTCAACAACGTGCGTGCCGTCGCGAAAGTCAAACGGGGAAGGCGTACCGAAATGCGGCTCGCGATGCCTACCCAGGATGAGCTGAAGGCCATCGTTGACGCAACACCGGATCAACACCGTGCACTGATCCTCACCGCCTTGCTTGCTGGATTACGCGCTTCCGAGCTGCGCGGTCTTTTGTGGGGGGACGTTGATCTCAAGCGCGGCGAGATCCATGTCCGCCGCCGAGTCGACCGATTCAACACGTTTGGGTCGCCAAAATCGAAAGCCGGTGCGCGCACGATCCCGATCAGCCCGCTCCTGTCGAACACGCTGAAAGGGTGGCGGCTCGCCTGTCCAAACGGCGAACTCGATCTGGTATTCCCAAACGGCGCTGGTCGGGTCGAAAACCATGGCAATCTTCTGGCGCGCATCTTCTGGCCAATCCAGATCGCGGCCGGCGTCGTGGTCATGAAAGACGGCATTCCCGACGCCAAGTATTCGCTGCACGCACTACGCCACGCCTGCGCCGCGCTGTGGATTGCGCAAGGCTTCGGACCGAAGCGGATCCAAACAATGATGGGACACTCATCGATCACGCAGACCTTCGATCGGTACGGGTATCTGTTCGAGGCACGCGAAGCCGACAGCGTGGCGATGGAAGAGATCGCAGCAAAGCTTGTCGATTAAAGCGACTCGAGATTCGCACATCCGCACATTTTCAGTTAGGACAATGCGCGAACCACGTTGCATCCGCGTTGCATGTAATATCCGGTAACGAATAGTAACCATTGAAGACAAAGGGTTTTTCTCGGTAACGCATGCAACACAATTCGGCTGCCCGAGTTCCCGCATCGTTCCAACTAATTGCTTGATGCAAAAGTAAAATTTTTGGTAGCGGAGGACGGATTTGAACCGCCGACACACGGATTATGATTCCGCTGCTCTAACCAGCTGAGCTACTCCGCCCCAACCTTTGCGGCGCAGATAACGCCAACGTCCCGGCTGCGCCTCGCCGTGGCTGTTGCGGCCCACGACGCATGGCCCTGTGCGTAGGACGCACATTTATGACAGCCGGAGCAGCTTTCCAAGCAGGATTCTCGCCGCCGCGCCAGAATTGCTTCCGGCTCAGGCCCGCCTTTATGCTATTGAAAATTAAAGAGGTCTTGAATGGGTATCCGTGCGTGGCGGGGGCCAGCTACAGCCGGGTCGCTTGGCAGGAATAGACGCGGCAAGCAGCAGCATCGATCCGATGAACAAGCCTGACCTACCCGTTTCCGAGCTGGCGAAATCCGGTCTGGCAAACTCCGATCTGGTGAAGCAGGCGATCGCATTCGTCGAAGACTTCACGGCTTTCGCCGGTCTCAACGGCGTCTGGGCGGCGGCGCTCGCCGTGATTGCCGCAGCGTTCGAAGGTATCGGTCTCCTCCTCCTTGTGCCGCTGTTGTCGATCGTCACCGCGGCGGACGCCGGCGCCGGTTGGACTCACAGATTCGTTGCGCAGGCACTCGACGCTATCGGCGCACAGACGCGGACCGCGCAACTGTCGGTGCTGCTCGGCTTGTTTGCGGTGCTGGTCGTCATCCGGGCCATCTTTGTTGCACGCCGCAACATAACGCTGGCGCAGCTCGAGGCCGGTTTCGTCGAAACGGTCCGTGGCCGCCTCGCCCGTCGGCTCGCTGCCGCGCCCTGGCCGGTGGTGTCGCGCTTGCAGCACGCCCGCGTCACGCATCTGGTGAGCGGCGACATCCACCGGGTCGGCGCCGCAACGCATTATATGGTGCAGTTCGCTGCGACGGTGATCGTCATTCTCGCTCAGATCGTCATCGCGTTTTTGCTGGCGCCGTTGCTGACCGCCGTGGCGCTTTTTCTGATCGCCATCGGCGCAGCTGTAGGTTTGATAATGTTGCGCCGGGCCCACGATTTCGGCGAGCAGCTCAGCCGCATGGGCATTGCGCTCATGCACGAGACGACGCAATTCCTCGGCGGTCTGAAGCTCGCTGCCGGGCAAAACCGCCAAGCCAGTTTCCTTGCTGAATTTCAGGACAGCCTCGCCGGACTCAAGCGCGAGCAACTGGCGTATATTCGTCAGCAAAACCGCAATCGCCTGGCCGTAACCATTATTGCGGGATTTGTCGGTGCCTTGACCGCCTTTGTCGGCCTCGTGTTTTTCGACATGCAGCCCGCGGTCATTCTCACAATGTTATTGATCTTTGCCCGCATCTCCGGACCGGCGATGCAAATGAGCCAGACGCTGCAGGAGTTTGCCAGCATGCTGCCCGCGCATGCGGAATTTCTCCAGCTTGAACGCGACCTTCCGGCCCCGGAGCTGCCCGCCGATCAGACCGTCGTGGCGATCGTGCCCGACACCATCGTGTTTCGCGATGTCAGCTTTCATTACGATCGATCCGGTCAACCGGGCGCTGGGATCGAGGGCCTCGATCTGACCATCGCGCCGGGGACATTCCTTGGCGTGAGCGGGCCGACTGGCGCCGGCAAGAGCACATTCGCCGATCTACTGATCGGATTGCTCGAACCGGATTCCGGCGAGATTACAGTCGGCGGCACGCGGCTGCGCGGCGCGGCCGGCGTCAAATGGAGGGATCACGTCAGCTATGTCGTGCAAGACCCGTATTTGTTCCGCGACACAATTCGGCGCAACCTGCTGTGGGCGAACCCGCGAGCGAGCGAGGTCGAAATCTGGGACGCACTCGTCATTGCCGAAGCCGCCGCGTTTGTCGATCGTTTGAAAGACGGACTCGACACGGTTCTCGGCGAACGTGGCGTGCTGATTTCCGGCGGCGAACGCCAGCGGCTGTGCCTCGCCCGCGCGGCGCTGCGGCGGCCTTGGCTGTTCGTGCTGGACGAAGCTACCAGCGCGATTGACGTCGCGACCGAACACAAAATCCTCAAGCGCATGCTCGATCTCGATCCGCGGCCGACCATCGTGATGATCGCACATCGTGACCAGAGTCTGGCCTATTGCGACCGCGTGTTACGGTTCGAAAACGGCAGATTTGTCACCGACGAATCGCCAGTGACGGTATAGACCGCGGCACGGCCATGGCTTGGACGGCTTGGCAATCCCACCGCAACGCTTACATGTGCAGAAGGCGCCCGGCTTGAGCGGTTTAACTGCTCGTGCCTAAGCGGCGGACAGGAGAGCACGATGAAGCGCAGCGTCATTCTAGCGGGACTTGCGGCACTGTTTGTGACCGCTTGGCTGTGCACATCGCCCCATGCGATGGCCCGCACGCCGTTCGACGGCGCGTGGAGCGTGCTGATAGTCACTGATCGCGGCACATGCGATCGCGCCTATCGCTATGCGCTGCGGATCGCCGACGGCCGGGTCACTTACGACGATCCATCATTCAGCGTGTCCGGCGTCGTCGAGTCTTCCGGCCGTGTCCGCGTCGGCGTGAGCGCCGGCGGACAGTCGGCGAGCGGTTACGGCCGGCTCAGCGGCGATTATGGCGAAGGGTCGTGGAGCGGCCGGTCGACGACTTCGCAATGTTCTGGGCATTGGCAAGCCGAGCGCCGCGGCTAATCAATTCGTTTTCGACTTCCGCGCAAACCGGATCAGCGAAAAATGACCGAGCGGCGGCATTTCCCGCCGTTCGATGAGCTCGATACCGCCATGGCGCGTCGCCCATTTGGCAAGCCGCTGCCAGCCGAATTCCGGGCGCCAGCCGAGCCGGCGCGCAAGCGGAGCGAATGATTTCTCGCAGACCGCGCGCAGGCCGGTTTCGGCGCCGAGATGATTCACCAAGACGATTTCGCCGCCGGGTTTGGTGACGCGGGCAAACTCATCGAGTGTCGCCTCGGGGTCGGGCACCGCGGTGATGACATATTGCGCTACCACGACATCGAAGGCAGCCTCCGCAAAGCCGAGGTGCTGCGCATCCATGACCGCGAGCCCGTCGATATTGCCGAGCCGATGTTCGGCTACGCGTACTTTGGCTTTGCGCAGCATCGGCGCCGAAAGATCGACCCCGACGAGCCGGTTCGCCGCGGAATAACCCGGCAGCGACAGCCCAGTACCGACGCCGACCTCGAGGATCCGGCCGCCGATGCGCTCCGCTGCAGCAATCGCCGCCTGGCGCCCGCGCTCGAATACGGCGCCGAAGACGAAGTCGTAGACCGGCGCCCAACGCGCATAGGCCTTAGCGACGGCCACTTTGTCGAATTGGTCGGCCATGGCGGGGTTTAGAAAGGCATGCCGATAGGATTTGACCATCGGCGGCAATCTTGCGCAATCGTCATGCGCCGCTCGACGTCATCTTGCGCCGGCCAGCGCCGCGGCGGCATTGCTCGTCGCTTGCGCCGATTGCGTGCCGGCGATAATGCCGCCGCCAAGGACACGCGCCTGGCCATCGGCCGCGTCGTAGAACACGCAGGCCTGTCCGGGCGACACGCCATCTTCGCCGCCAATCAACTCGACTTCGAAATCAGCCTCAGCATACCGGTGCAGCCAGGCGGCTTGCGGTGCGCGCGTCGAGCGGACCTTGACGTAGATTTCGGCGTGACGATCGATTGCTTCGCTGATGGCGATATCGCCGAGCCAATTGACGTCGCGCAAGCGAATGCGGCTGGTCCGCAACGCTTCGCGCGAGCCGACCACGACCCGGCGCGACGCAGCGTCGAGGCGCACGACATAGAGCGGCGAACCCGCGGCAATGCCAAGTCCGCGCCGCTGACCCACGGTAAAATGAATGATGCCGTCATGATGGCCGAGCACGCGGCCGTCGAGATCGACGATCTCGCCAGGTCCGGCGGCGCCGGGACGCAGGCGTTCGATCACGTCGGCATAGCGACCGCTCGGCACGAAGCAGATGTCCTGGCTGTCCTGCTTGTCGGCAACGGCGAGGCCGAAGCGCCGCGCCAGTTCGCGCGTCTCCGCCTTGGTCTGATCGCCGAGCGGGAAACGCAACAGATCGAGCTGCGCGCGCGTCGTGGCGAACAGAAAGTAGCTCTGGTCTCGCTCCGTCTCGCGGGCGCGGTAGAGCGCCCGGCCGCCATCCGGCAATCGGCGCGAGGCGACATAATGGCCGGTCGCCAGCACGGCGGCGCCGAGTTCGCGCGCAGTCGCCAACAGATCGCGGAATTTGATCGCCTGGTTGCACTCGACGCAGGGCACCGGGGTTTCTCCCGCGACATAGCTTTCCGCAAAGCGATCGATAACCGCTTCCTTGAAACGCTGTTCGTAATCGAGGACGTAATGCGGAATACCAATCCGCGCGGCCACCGCCCGGGCATCGTGGATGTCGCGGCCGGCGCAGCATGCGCCCTTGCGATGGGTCGCCGCGCCATGATCGTAAAGCTGTAGCGTGATGCCGACGACATCGTAACCGGCCTCAGCCAGCAGCGCCGCGGTCACCGATGAATCGACGCCGCCCGACATGGCCACGACGACGCGCGTATCGGATGGACGGCCTTCGATATCCAGCGTGTTCAGATCCATTGGTGGAAGGTCCTGGGCGAAAGATCCTGGGCAGAAGATCCTGGCAGCAAATCCTTGGCAAAAGGTCCTGGGCAGCAAGCGCTGCAAAAGCCCCCGCGGCGGGATTCGCATCTACCCGCCAAGTGGCCGTGGCCTCGCCTTACTATAGGCGGCGCTGTCCCGCTCCGCCATTAGGTAACCAAGCGGGCGGAACCGGACAACCGGAACGGCAGCCATTAACGGGACGATAAGGCGACCGCCGCTGGCCCAGCCGGCGAATCGAATTCATGGGCAGAAATGGCGCAAAACCTGCCATCCCGCTTAGCCAAATCTTAAGTCGCGCTCCGTAGATTGGCCCTCTGTAGCGTTGTCGAGTTGGCGAGAGTAGCTATGACTGAACCCCATCGCCCGAGGGTCAAGTATGTGATCGGGCCGGACGGTTCGCCCCTGACAGTTGCCGATTTGCCGGCTCCAGGGACGAAACGTTGGGTCATCCGCCGAAAAGCGGAAGTGGTTGCCGCTGTCCGTGGCGGATTGCTGTCGCTTGAAGAAGCGTGCAGCCGCTACACGTTGACAGTCGAAGAGTTTCTTTCCTGGCAATACTCCATCGATCAGCACGGCCTGGCCGGACTGCGCACGACGCGCATCCAGCAATATCGCCAGTAACAGCCGCTTAGGCGATTCCTTTCAGCCGAGAAGCCGTCGCCGGGTGCGTAGCATCTGACCTCGGCGCGTAGCGCGTGTTAACCGGCTGCTAACTATGACGTGGGCAAACCTTGCCGCGCACAACTGTCGCCGGATGCGGCGCCGTTGGGCGGCAGGAGGCACGCCGGCTATGGCCAACGTCATCGGTCTGGTCGGTCGTACGGTCGCCGAAGTCGAGCGCGATTTGATCCTCGAAACCCTCAAGTATTGCCTCGGCAATCGCACCCGCGCAGCCGCCGTGCTCGGCATTTCGATTCGGACCTTGCGTAACAAGCTCAACGATTACGCGGCAGCCGGCCTGGCAGTGCCGCCGCCGGGCGGCGAGCCATTGCTGGCGACTGGTGAATAGCGCGTCGTTCGCTACTCGTCGTCTGCTCACTTCGTCGCGTCGCCGCCATCGACAATGATCGTCTCCACCTCGCCGGCGCCCGTGCGGCGAAACGCGGCGGCTTCGTCGTATTCCTTCGAAGTGAAGCAGGCGACACCTTGCTCGAAAGTCGGGAATTCGATCACGACGAAGCGCTGGAATTTGTGCGGTCCTTCCATGATTTGAAAACGGCCGCCGCGGGCCAAAACCTTGCCGCCATATTTGGCGATGATCGCCGGCACGCGATCCGTGTATTTCTTGTACTCGGCGGGATCGTTGATCTTGGAACGCGCGACCCAATAGGCTGGCATTGGCTGGGTTCTCCATTGCTATCGTCATTCCGGGGCCGAGCGAAAGCGAGGGCCCGGAATCCATAGCCACGATTCGTGAACATGGATTCCGGACTCGACATCGCGTCGATCCGGAATGACGCAGAGAGAATTCACTCCGCAGCGCGGCGGGCGGCGATGATCTGGTCGGCAGTGCGGCCAGTGAGTTCGGCCATATGATCGAACTTGAACGTGAAGGTGCCAGCGCCGGCAGTGGCCGAACGAATCTCGACGATCAGATCGCCGATCTCAGCTTCCGGCATTTTGGCGCGCACCATATCCCAGCCGTCCCAGCCTTCCCTTGTATCGAAGCCTAAGATCTGACCGCGCCGGCTTGACATCAGCGCATTGATCTTCGCCGTCGCTTCGTTCGGACAAACGATCTCGACCAGATGAATCGGTTCGAGCAGCACCGGCTGGCATTGCGGCAAGCCCTCGACGAGGCCGATCCGCCCCGCCGTGCGGAACGCCATGTCGGAGGAATCGACGGTGTGATACGAGCCGTCGATCAGCGCCACATGCAGATCGACCACCGGAAAGCCGAGCGGGCCATGCTTGAGCGCGTCGATGACGCCCTCCTCGACCGAAGGGATGTAATTGCGCGGCACGACGCCGCCGGTGATCTTTTCCTCGAACGAGAATCCAGAGCCGCGCGGCCGCGGCTTGATCTCGAGCACCACGTCGCCGTATTGACCGTGGCCGCCGGATTGTTTCTTGTGCCGCCCGCGCTGCACGATCGATTTGCGGATGGTTTCACGGTACCCGACGCTCGGGGTGCGCCGCTCGATGGCTATGCCGTAGCGATCGCTTAAGCGCTCGGTGGCAACCCGCAGGTGCATTTCGCCCTGGCCCCACAGCACGACTTCGTGCGTTTCCGGGTTGTGCACGATGGTGATCGAGGGGTCTTCCTCAGCCAGCCTGTTGAGCGCCTGGCCCAGTTTGACGTCATCTTTGCGTTCCTTTGCCGAAATGGCGATGGCAAGCACTGGCGGATAGGGCGCCACTTTGGCGAGCGGCGGATGCGGCTGCTTGCCAGCCGACAGCGTGTCGCCCGTCTTGGCCTTTTCCAGCTTGGCGAAGGAGACTGTTTCGCCGACCGCGGCCGGGCCGCGCTTCTCGCTGGACTGGCCGAGAAGTTTGAAGACGCCGGCGACGCGTCCGGCCTCGTCGTCCCCGGTCAGGAACGTAGTGCCATCACCGGCCTGGCCGGCGAGCATCCGTACGACCGACATTTTGCCGCCGTGCGCCGTGTGCATTGTTTTCAGCACATAGCCGACGGCATCGCTGCCCGATTTGACCCCAAGCCGCTTGGCTGTCTCGGCCACGCCCGGAGATTCATGGCGCAGGGCCTTTAAGAGCCGCAGCACGCCATTAGCGCGTGCCGCCGTGCCCATCAGGACCGGACACGCCATACCCTCGCGCAATTCGCGTCTCAGATCGTCGAACACCTTGTCGCGCGGCGGCTGGA
>CATPBC010000378.1 GCA_955652195.1 uncultured Xanthobacteraceae bacterium
CCAGCTCGCCGAGGCCGCCGCGCATAAGGATCGGGCCGCGCTTGGCAGAATGGTGGTGACGCAAAACTTCTTCTGGGTTCAGGACAAGAATCTCGCCGATCCGCGCAAATCCGGCATCGAAAATCTCGCCAAGGCGATTGATCTTGGCGCAGCGGATGACTCGGGTTGGCAGATATTGGCCGGCTTCGCCACCGAAGCGTCAGCGGCGGAATCACCGCAGCAGCCCGATGTCCTTTGCTCTCCGGCCGACCCGAATCTCGATACGAACGCTTTGGAAGCGCTTACCAAGGCAACCCAGACCGATCCCGGCGAATGGGGCTATCCAAACAAAAACGGCGTGGAGTTGCACGCCGCGGCGCAGCCTAATTCGCCAGTGATCGAGAAGCTCGGCATGAATCTCGTCCGTGTATTGCCCGACACCACGCCGCCCACCAATCCCAACGACCCATTCTTTCTGCACGTGGCAGCGCCGTCCGGCAAAGCCGGATATGTCGATGCGCAATTGGTGTCGCCGCTCGGCGGCGACCAAATCTGCTACACCAAACAAAGTGGCGCCTGGAAGATCGCGGGTTATCTCGGCGGAGCGGCGCAGCAATAGCAGCTAACGCCAGGGCGAGCTTATCTCTGCTCATTCCCACGCAGGCCAATCGGGCGATCTGAGATCGCGCCTGCGCAGGAACCGAGCGCCACGACCTTATTGCTTTGCCCCCGCCATCGCCGCGACCGACTGCGCAGTTTGCCCGAACAGAATCGCACGCTCTTCCGCAGTGCGGATGCCGCCCGCGCCGGGATTGATCTTCGGCGTCCACTCATAAGCCTTGACCACTGCGGGCCGCGCCTTGATCGCCTCGAACCAGCGCTTGAGATGCGGGAAATCGGCGAGATTCTGGCCCTGCCGTTCCCACGGCACGACCCACGGATAAGCGGCCATGTCGGCGATCGAATAAGGACCGGCGAGATATTCGCGGCCGGCGAGCCGCCGATCCATCACGCCATAGAGCCGGTTCACCTCATTGCGGTAACGATCGATCGCGTAGGGAATCTTGTCGACCGCATAATGGGCGAAGTGATTGTTCTGCCCGGACATCGGGCCGAGACCACCCATCTGCCAGAACAGCCATTCCAGCGCCGCGGTGCGGGCGCGCAAATCTTTCGGGATGAATTTGCCGGCCTTGTCGGCGAGATAAAGCAGGATCGCGCCGGATTCGAAAACCGAGATCGGCTTGCCGCCATCAGCGGGCTTATGGTCGAGGATCGCCGGAATGCGGTTGTTCGGCGACACCGCCAGGAAATCCGCCTTGAACTGCTCGCCTTTGCCGATATTGATTGGAATGATCTTGTATTCCAATCCGGCTTCCTCGAGGAAAATCGTGACTTTATGGCCGTTGGGCGTGGTCCAATAATAGACGTCGATCATGATGAACCTATGCGTAGGTGCTGATGGGTGCTGATGGCGAAGCCTAGCGCGCCGGCACGGCGGGAGGGAAGCCCGCTTAAGCGCATTGCTGTCATCGGTACTGCGCAAGAGCTGATTGCAAAGCTGAGGCGAGTTTGCGCCGCGACGATGATAAAAGACGGTCCGAGCGGACCGTTCTACGCCAAGACAACCATCACAACGGCCATTACAGGGGAAGGTAAAGATGATCACCGAAATCGCGCAGATCGACGTCAAGCCGGGCACCGAAGCGGAATTCGAGAACGGGGTGAAGCAAGCCGTCTCGCTTTTTAAGCGCGCCAAGGGCTGCCGCGGCATGGAATTGCGCCGCTCGATCGAGAAGCCAAGCCGCTACCGCTTATTCGTCGGCTGGGATACGGTCGAAAACCACACGGTCGATTTTCGCGGCTCGGCTGATTTCCAGGAATGGCGCAAGCTGGTCGCACATTGCTTCGCCTCGCCGCCGGATGTGGAACACGTCACCGAGGTGGTGCGCGGGTTTTAGCGTCGTCGCCCGGTTATTCTCGCTGCAAGTGGAATTCGGCGATGGTCGGCGCCACTTCGGCCAGCGTCTGTCGCATGATTTTCGCGAGTTCGTCCGGCGTCGAAGCCGCAGCGATCGAGCCCGCGTTTTCGATCAATGCGCGATAGTCGGGCGAGTGGACAATCGGCGCAATATCGCGATTGAGAAGCTCTATGATCGCGGCGGGCGTGCCTGCCGGCGCGCAGACGCCGAGCCAGCCGGAGCGGATGAAATTAATACCCGCCTCCACCAGTGTCGGCACCTCGGGCAACACGTTCAACCGCTCCGGACTGCTGACAGCAATTATTTTTAAGCGTTGGTCACGATAGTGGGGGATGAGGGCAAGTGGCGGCGCGGCGTAGAAGTCAATGCGCCCGGCGACGATCTCCTGCACGGGTTGCGCACCGCCGCGAAATGGCACCTGATTCATCGTGATGCCGGTGACTTTCTCCAACTGTCGCGCCAGAATCTCCTGGGCTGAGCCAAAGCCGACCGTGCCGTAGTTCACCTCGCCAGGATGCGCTTTGGCATAAGCGATGAACGAGCGGATGTCGGTGTACGGAATCGCGTTCGACAGCGCAAGCCCGTAGTAATATCTGGCGATCAGGGAAATGGGCGCCAAATCGCTGAGCTTAAAAGCGGGATCTTTGTAAGCGGCGAGGTTGATCGGCTCAAAATGCGTGCATAGAAGGAGCGTATAGCCGTCGGCCGGCCGCGCGATCACGTCACGCGTGGCGACTATGCCGCCCGAGGCCGGCTTATTCTCGACAAA
>CATPBC010000379.1 GCA_955652195.1 uncultured Xanthobacteraceae bacterium
ATAGCGGCTGTAACGACGGCGGTCGCTAACGGCTACTTTTCGCGCAAGATCACGGTAGATGCGCGCGGGGAAATTTTAGAGCTGAAAAACACCATTAACACGATGGTGGATCAGCTCAACGGATTTGCCTCGGAAGTGACGCGCGTTGCGCGCGAGGTCGGTACCGAAGGTTTGCTCGGCGGCCAGGCGCAAGTGCCGGGCGTCGCCGGCACCTGGAAAGACTTAACGGATACCGTGAACGTCATGGCCGCGAACCTCACCGAACAGGTGCGCGGCATCGTCAAGGTGGTGACCGCCGTCGCCAACGGCGATCTCAAGCAAAGCCTCACCGTGAAATCGAAGGGCGAAGTTGCGGCGCTCGCCGAGACCATCAACAACATGACCGACACGCTCGCCACCTTCGCCGATCAGGTGACCACGGTGGCGCGCGAAGTCGGCGTCGAGGGTCGGCTCGGCGGTCAAGCCAACGTGCCCGGCGCCGCCGGCACCTGGAAGGACCTGACCGGCAACGTCAACCTGCTTGCCGCGAATTTGACGACACAAGTGCGCGCAATCGCCGAGGTCGCGACCGCGGTGACCAAGGGCGACCTGACGCGGTCGATCCAGGTCGAAGCGCGCGGCGAGGTGGCCGAGCTGAAAGATAACATCAACACGATGATCGATAATTTGCGGCTCACCACCGACCGCAATACCGAACAGGATTGGTTGAAGACTAACCTCGCCAAATTCACGAACATGCTGCAAGGCCAGCGCGATCTCGCCACGGTCGGCCGGCTGTTACTCTCCGAGCTGACGCCACTGGTCAACGCGCATCAGGGCGTGATCTACCAGATGCGCGGCGAAGAGGAGCACAAACTTCTTAAGCTGCTTGCGACTTATGCCGACGACGGCATTAACGGCCATCCGCAAGCGCTACGCCTCGGTGAGGGCCTCATCGGCCAATGCGCACTCGACAAGCATCGCATGCTCATCACCACGCCGATAGAAGCGACGCCGATTTCTTCAGCCTTGCTCAAGATGCCGCCGCGCAACCTCATCGTGCTGCCTGTTTTGTTCGAGAATCAGGTCAAGGCGGTGATCGAGCTCGCCTCGATCCATGAATTCACCGCTCTGCAGACCATGTTCTTGGAACAACTCACCACCTCGATTGGCATCGTGCTCAATTCGATCGAGGCAACGATGCAAACCGAAGGCTTGTTGACGCAGTCGCAACAGCTTGCCGCTGAGCTGCAGGCGCAGCAAAGGGAATTGCAGCAGACAAACGAGCAGTTGGAGCAGAAGGCGCAAGAGCTTGCCGAACAAAACGTCGAGGTCGAGCGCAAGAACCAGGAAATCGAGCAGGCCCGACGCGCGCTGGAGGAAAAGGCGACCGAGCTTGCGCTTACTTCGAAATACAAGTCGGAGTTCCTCGCCAATATGTCGCATGAGCTGCGTACGCCGCTCAATTCCATCCTGATCCTAGGCCAGCAGCTCACGGACAATCCGGAAGGCAATTTGACAGCGAAGCAGGTCGAGTTTGCGCGTACGATACATGGCGCAGGCACAGACCTCCTCAACCTGATCAGCGATATTCTGGATCTGTCGAAGATTGAATCCGGCACCGTGACCGTGGACGCCGAGGAGGTGTTCTTCGCGAACTTGGTCGACATGGTGGCCCGGCCGTTCCGGCACGAAGCCGAAACGCGGCAATTGTCATTTGAAGTCCACGTCGATCCAAATCTCGGGCGCAGTATCACGACTGACAGCAAACGGCTGCAGCAGGTGCTCAAGAATCTGCTGTCGAATGCCTTCAAATTCACCGCGCAAGGAGGCGTACGCCTGAACGTGGCAGCAGCGCCCGGCGGGTGGAGCTCGGAACATCCGATCTTGAGTCAGACGCCCGCGGTGGTTTCATTTGAAGTCACCGACACCGGAATCGGAATTCCGCTAGAGAAACAGAAGATCATTTTCGAGGCCTTCCAGCAGGCCGACGCATCGACAAGCCGTAAATATGGCGGCACCGGTCTTGGGCTTGCGATCAGCCGCGAATTGGCGGCGCTGCTTGGCGGCGAAATTCACTTGCGCAGCGCGCCAAGTGCGGGCTCCACGTTCACGCTCTATTTGCCGATCAAGTACGTGGGGCCGAACGCAACTCAGGCCGGCGTGACGACCGCCTTGGAGGTCCCGAGACCCTCGTCGGTCACGCATATCGCCGGCGACCGTCCCATCGAGCCGATTCCGGATGATCGGATGGATATCCAGCCCGGGGACGCAATTCTCCTCATCGTCGAGGATGATCCGCATTACGCGCGAATCCTCGTCGATCTCGCGCGCGACAAGGGCTTCAAGGCGCTCTTAGCGATGCGAGGCGACGATGCTCTCAATCTAGCTAAGCAGTATCAGCCGACGGCGGTCTCTCTCGATGTGTTCCTGCCGGACATGCTCGGATGGACCGTGCTCAGTCAGCTCAAGCAGAGTCCGCTCACCCGGCATATTCCGGTGCAGATCGTCTCGCTCGACGAGGATCGTCAGCACGGCTTGGCGCGCGGCGCGTTTGCCTTCGTCAACAAGCCCACCACTCGCGAGGGCATCGAAGAGGCGTTGTCGCGTATTAAGGAATTCGCGGAACCGCGACGGAAGCGATTGTTGGTCGTCGAGGACAATCAGGTCGAGCAGATGAGTATACGAGAACTGCTCGATCACGACGATATCGAGATCGTCAATGCCGCGACCGGCGGCGAGGCTCTGAGCCGGCTGCGCGAGGAACCCTGCGACTGCGTCGTGCTCGACCTTCGGCTGCCGGACATGTCCGGTTTCGAAGTGCTTGAGTGCATGCGCGCCGATACCTCGCTCGCCGACGTCCCAGTGGTCGTGTTCACCGGGCGAGAATTGTCGGTCGAGGAGGACGCTCAGCTTCACACCATGGCGCGCAGTATCGTCGTCAAGGGCGTTGAGTCGCCGGAGCGGCTACTCAATGAAACCGCGTTATTCCTGCATCGCGTCATCACCGATCTGCCGCCGGAAAAGCAGCAGATGCTGGAGCGGCTCAACTCTTCCGATGAGGACCTCATCGGCCGCACCGCGCTTCTGGTCGACGACGATCCGCGCAACATTTTTGCGCTGTCGAGCGCGCTGGAGCGCCGCGGCATGAAGGTGTTGACTGCGACCACTGGCGCCGAGGCGATCGAGATCATTGAAGAAACTCCATCGCTCGCGATTGTGCTAATGGACATCATGATGCCGGAAATGGACGGCTATCAGACCATTGAAAAGATTCGCCAGGATCGGGCGTATCGCCGGTTGCCGATCATCGCTCTAACGGCCAAAGCGATGAAAGGCGATCGGGAAAAATGCCTGCAGGCCGGTGCTTCCGATTATCTCGCTAAGCCGGTCAATACCGAGCAGCTCCTCTCGGCGCTGCGAATGTGGCTGCATCGCTAAGGCGTTGCCATGAACGACAAAGTCAACGTTCTCCTGGTCGACGATCAGCCTGACAAGCTGCTCGCTTACGAGGTGATTCTTGGAGAACTTGGCGAGAATCTGGTCAAGGTCTCGTCCGGCCGCGAGGCGTTGCAATTCCTGCTCAAGAACGATGCCGCCGTCGTCCTGATCGACGTATGCATGCCGGAACTCGACGGGTTCCAGCTGGCCGCGATGATCCGCGAGCATCCGCGCTTCCGCAAAACGGCGATCATTTTCATTTCGGCCATCTATCTGACCGATGTCGATCGGCTGCGCGGCTATGAGATGGGCGCGGTTGATTACGTGCCGGTACCGGTCGTGCCGGAGGTGTTGCGCGCCAAGGTGCGGGTTTTCGCCGAGCTGTTCCGCAAGACACGCGAGCTCGAGCAGTTGAACTTGAAACTCGAGGGCCACGTGGCCGAACGCACGGCGAAACTTGAAGCCTCGAACATGCAGCTCAAACAGAGCGAGCAGGGGCGCAGCCTCGCGCTTGCCGCGGGCCAGATGGGGTCGTGGGACTGGGACCTGGTGAGTAAGCAATGGCGCTGGGACGAAGGTCAGCACCACATTTTCGGGGTCGATCCGCGTAATTTCCAAATCACGGTAGAGAACATTCGTGCGCTGATCTACCCGGAAGATTGGATGTCCCTCGTTGAGATTGCGCGTGGCATGTCGCAGGGCGCGCGCACGCAACAAACCGAATTTCGCGTTGTGCGGCCTAATGGCGACATCCGCTGGTGCATCGGAACGGCGGCCGCCAGTCTGGATGATTCGGGCAATGTCGTGCGCATCAACGGCGTCACAATCGATATCACGGATCGCAAGGAAGCAGACGAGCGTCAGATCCTGCTGGCGCGAGAGGTCGACCATCGCGCGCGGAACGCGCTTGCGGTCATTCAATCCATCATCAGGCTGACCCGCGCGAAAAGCGTCGAGGAGTATGTGCAAGCGATCGAGGGGCGCATCAAGGCGCTGGCTCGCGCGCATACCCTTCTTTCCGATTCACGTTGGCGCGGCGCCGATCTGGGCACCCTGGTCGGGGAAGAGCTGGCCCCGTACCGGACCGGCGACAAAGTCCACTGCGGCGGTCCTGGCATTTCGTTACAGCCCGCGACCGCGCAGGGGCTTGCCCTGGCGCTTCACGAACTCGCCACCAACGCAGCCAAGCACGGCGCATTGTCGTCGCCATCGGGCAAGGTCAGCCTCGAATGGGGTTTGGACTCCGACGCGCTGATATTGCGTTGGATCGAAAACGGTGGACCTGCCGTTGCTGTACCGTCGTCACGCAGTTTCGGCCTGAAGGTCATTGTCGCAAGCATCGAGCAGCAGTTGGGTGGAAAGGCTGCGTTCGACTGGAATGCCGCCGGCTTGCGTTGCGTGTTCGCAATACCGCGCACCGAGCTGACCAAGTCACGCGTCTTCAGTCCGTCGCTGATTACAAACGGCGGCAACGGAGCCGTAGTGGACCTTAAGGGCAAGGATAAGCCGCGCGTGCTGTTGGTCGAAGACGAGGCGCTCGTCGCGATGATGATACAGGACTCCCTTACCGAATTCGGCTTTCAGGTGATCGGTCCATTGAGCACCGCATCCGAAGCTCTAGCCGCCGCTCGCGAGAGTCATTTCGACGCCGCCGTCCTCGACATCAATCTCGGCGATGGTCTGGTGTACACCGTGGCTGAGATCTTGGGCGTACGCGGGGTGCCATTCGTGTTTGTGACGGGGTACGATGTGGACAGCATCGATCCGCGGTTCAGCGACATTCCGATTCTGCAAAAGCCGATCGACCGGGATTTGCTGCAAAAGATTTTCATGTCGAGCATTCCGGATCGCGCCGCCGTTGCCTAAAACCACATCTTTGCCGTCTCGTGAAAGCGCCGCGCTTCGGTTTGCGCGGCTCGTGCAATCGCGGGTGCGGCAGCACTCGAAACGGTGCCGATGAGGACCGATCTGCGATCGGGGCCGCTTTGCGGCATAATTGTACCGGAACTTGGATCGCGCTTGGTCATGGCGAGCCCATTTTGTGGGCGCTGTGCACGTCTAAATGCTCGCGTGCCGATTATTCGTGCTTACCAACGGCCGTGCATCCTTGTTCCGGCATTCCTTACCTGCGCATTTGTCCGATCGGGAACCAACAGTATCCCGGGGCGATTGTCCACACGCGGAAATCCTTCCGCGAAGGAGAATTGCTCCATGGCTAACGAAAAAATGAGTGGGCAGCAGCAAGGCGGCCAACAGGGCGGTCAGCAGAAACCAGATCAGCAGAAACCAGGTCAGCAAACTCAGACGCCCGGACGCCAAGGCGGTCAGCAGGGCGGTCAGCAAGGCGGTGGTGGCCAACAAGGTGGACAACAAGGCGGTCAGCAGGGCTCACAAAATCGTTAGACTGTCTTTCGCACTTCCGCAAAAAAGAAAATCCCCCGGTGTCTCGCTGGGGGATTTTTGTTGCGCCGTTTGGCGATTAAAAAAGCGGGCCTGAGTCGGACGCCGACACAGGCCCGTCACGCAATCCATTCCGAGCCCGATCAGGCAGGGATGATTGCGACGATTTCCAGTGTGCGCGGATCGACAATCACGATCTCGTCACCGATGAGGAAATAGTCGTATCCTCGATACTCGGGAATGAGCAGCACGATCTCTTCAGGCAGCACGACAATGTGCACGCTTCCCGGGATTCGCGTCCCAACAGAGACGTCGAAGTTCACGTTGCTGCCGAGCCGTGGCCCACGCTCGCGGCCGATGATTGTCTTAATCTGCGAGCGCTGATTTTCCGACAGCTGCACCGAGCTGCCGCGCGTTCCGCTGCTACCGACGCTGGTGCTGCTGTTCACGCCAGACTTGGTCGTTTCGGCGGTGCCGCGTTCGGTCGTGCTACGCTGTTCCTGCGCGCCCTTCACATTGGTACCGCGCTGTTCCTGCGCGCCTTTTAGATTAGTGCCACGCTCCTCCTGTGCGCCCTTCTGGTTCTTTTGCAGTCCGCGCTCTTCCTGCGCACCCTTTTGCATGCCGCGCTTCTCTTCTTGCGCGCCGCGCGTCATGCCCTTTTGCTCTTGATTGGCGCCTTGGCCGAGCCGCTCGTTATCCTTGCCACTCTTCTCCATGCCTTGCGCCGATTGGCCGCTCGATGGCTTGCTCGACTGGGTGCTCGACGGGTTGAGCGTCTTGCTGCCGGACTGAGTCCCGCTCATGCTGCCGCCGCTCTTCTCCTGCGTCGCGGACGGCGATTTATTGGAATCACCCATCTGCGACTGGGCAGCGGCCACTCCGCCGAGCCCGACTACGGCCGCCACGGCGACTGTAGCCAATAGCTTCTTCTTCATTTCGCTCTCCTCTGTTCTCCCGCAAAGCCAAGCCGACGCGTTTCGCATCCGCGAAATGCCGGTACTCGACCTAGCCATGTGCTCTGGGACCCAACGCGGCCGCGACAGTCGTGTTCCGGAAAGTTCCGTGAAGAATCGATTAGATTCCGGGGAACCGAAGCGGGGAACCTCACGGTCGGCGGTCACGTTAGCCGTGCTTCCTGGCGCTTATAGGGAGACGATCATGAGCTCTTCGGACGGCCCAGAGCAGCGCCCGGTTGTGCCGGCGCGGTAGGCCCGTCAAGGTGTAACAGGACATAATGTCCGCTATGTCCTCGGTTTCAGCATCGCCGCGGTCATCATCGTATTTGGAATCATTTGGCTCATTTATTTCACGTGAGCCTTCGTCAGTCGCTCCGCTCAACGAACGCTTGGCGCGCCTTGTGGAGTACAGCAGGGGCGGCGCCAACCGGCGCTGCCCTCTTATTTTTTGCTTGAGACAGTCCGAATTCCCTGTTCTGTTGCGCCCGCACGTGACGGCGGGTGAGGGGCAATGGCCAAAAGCAAAAGCGCGAATGCCAGATTTAGTCGAGGCAACAGGGTAGCTAAGCAAGCGGCTCACAGAGCCGTCAAAGAGCAGCTGATCATGGCCGGGAAAGTGCTGGTCGCCGAAGGCCAAGACGACTTTACCCGCGGACACATTTCGTTTCGTCTTCCGGATAATCCAAACCTGTTTTTCATGAAGGCGCATAGCATCGGGCTCGACGAGATCACGATGCAGAATATCCTCACCATTGACCTAGACGGCAACGTAGTTGCCGGTAGCGCGCGCCGACACAGCGAGGTCTATATCCATTCGGAAATTTTCAAGGCACGTCCGGACGTCAATTGTGTGATTCACACCCACCCGACTTATTCAATCGCACTGTCCGCAACCGGACGAACGCTTAAATGCTATAGCCAGCCGGGCGCGCTATTTTATGATGGGCTCGGCACCTATACCGATACGATCAATCTCATCCGCACGCATGCGATGGGCGCAGGAGTGGCGCGGGCGCTTGGTCAAGGTCGCGCAGTGCTGTTGAAAAACCACGGCGTGGTCGTCACTGGCGCCACGATCGCGGAAGCTGTGATCGGCACGATCATGGTGGAGAATGGCGCGAGGGTCCAATTGTTGGTCGAGGCGGCGGGTGATCCGGCGCCGGAATTCTCGCGTGCTGACATCGAGAAACTGAAGGCCGATATCACTCAGCCTGAGCAGTTCACCATCAACTTCGACTACCTCGTACGCCGCGTGAAGCGGCGCCGCTAGCACACCTTCGGGCGCGGGGATGACGCCAAGGCCCCATCAAAGAGACCGGCGCGATGTCAATCCAGCGCTGGGTTCGCGCAAGCTCAAACTCGGTACGTTCCAGACCAATCTCGACTCCGGCTGCGTGATGTCGGATCTCGACGGCCGGTTGGAAATCACCTGGCCGAACACGGTTACGCTGGCGCAGCTCGCCGACGAGATGGAATTCGAAGCACTGGTGCCAGTGGCGCGCTGGCGCGGCTTCGGTGGCGCCACCGATCCACAAGGACCGGGCTTCGAGACCTTCACCTGGGCCGCAGGCATTGCCGGGGCGACGCGGCATTCCGGCGTGATCTCAACCTCGCATGTCGCGCTCAATCACCCGATCGTCGCCGCTAAGCAATCGACCGTCATCGACCACATCTCAAACGGCCGCTACACGCTCAATGTCGTCAACGGCTGGAATTTTCCGGAAATGGAAATGTTCGGGGTCTCGCTGCTCGAGCATGAGGATCGTTACGTCTGCGCCGAGGAATGGCTGACGATCGTCAAGCGGCTGTGGCAGGAGGACGAGAAATTCGACTTTGAAGGCAAGTTTTATCGCATCAAGGGCGGTTACTTGCAGCCGAAGCCGATCCAAAAACCGCACCCGGTCATTATGAACGCCGGCTCTTCGGAGCGCGGGCGTCGCTTTGCCTGCCAGCACTGCGATCTCGTCTTTACCAATATCCGCTCCCATGACGTTGCGACCAACACGGCGCATGTCGCCGCATACCATAAGCTGGCGCGCGAAACTTACGACCGCGAAGTGCGAGTTTGGAGTAACGCCACGATCGTGCAAGCCGATACCGAGAAGGAGGCGCGCGACTTCTATCATTATTATGTGCACGAAAAGGGCGACTGGGTTGCTGCGCGCAATGTCATCGATACGATGGCGGCGGAGATCAACAAGCGCGACTATCCGCAAGAGCGCCGCAACGCCATGGCCGAGATGATGATCGCTGGCTGGGGCGGTTTTCCGCTCATCGGCACCGGAGAGCAGATCGTCGACGGGCTCGCCAAACTGTCCAAGATTGGACTCGATGGAGTGCTGCTCTCCTGGCCGCGCTATATCGACGGCATGCGCGAATTCCGCCGCGTCACTTATCCGCTGCTGCAGCAGTCGGGGCTGCGGGATCAAGCGGCCGGATAAACGGACGTTATGAACGCCGGCGATTCCGGCATCGCACGTGAGTTGGCGATGCACCTCTCGCTTGTGTCAAATATAGTGATTATCATGACCGACCGCTGCGCTACGCCAGCACATCAACCAGCAAGCCGTCAGCAACCGATTCAGGTGAACCGATGCCACGCATGAAGGGCGCCGAACTGATAACGGAATATCTGATCGCCAACGGTATTCCTTACGTGTTCGGTATTTGCGGTCACGGCAATGTCGGCATGCTCGATCCGCTCTATCAGGCGCGTGACCGCATCAAGCTTATCTCGCCGCGTCACGAGCAAGTCGCCGCGCACATGGCCGACGCCTATTTCCGCGTCCGTCATGAGCCGGTCGCAACACTGACGTCGTGCGGGCCGGGCTCATGCAACATCATCATGCCGCTCGCCTGCGCGCTGAGCGATTCTTCGGCTCTCCTGGCCATCACTGCTAACGTGCCGACCTCACAATTCAACCGCAGTCCGTTTCAGGAAATCAATCGCCACTATCAAGCTGATTTCGTCAATATCGTGCGGCCTGTGGTCAAGCGCAGCTTCCAACCGACCCGAGTCGATATGCTGCCGCTTGCATTGCGGCAGGCGATGACGACGATGCTCGCGGGCCGGCCAGGACCGGTAAACCTCGACGTGCCCTTC
>CATPBC010000380.1 GCA_955652195.1 uncultured Xanthobacteraceae bacterium
CCTGTTTTTGCAAAACCACGACCAGATCGGTAATCGCGCTCTGGGTGAACGCCTGACAGTGCTCGCCGATCCGGCGGCGCTCGAGGCCGCCATCGCATTGCAGATGCTTTGCCCGCAAATCCCGCTTATGTTCATGGGCGAGGAACAGGCGAGCCGCACCCAATTTTTGTTCTTTACCGATCACAATCCGAATCTTGCAAAGGCCGTGTGGGAAGGCAGACGTCGTGAGTTTGCCAGCTTTTCTCGATGCTCCGACCCGGATTTTCTCGCGCGAGTTCCAGATCCTAATTCCCGTGATACGTTTGAGCGCTCTAGGCCCGTGTCAGACGTGTCGGCAGCTGCGAGGCGGGAGCACCTTTACAAGCATCTCATCGCGCTGCGACAAAAAGAGATCATTCCCCGCCTGGACGGCACGCTGGCGCTCGACGCGCGTGCCGTCGGTCCGGCGGCCATTCTCGCTCAATGGCAGATGGGCGATGATTCACTGCTGGTGATTGGCAGCAATCTCGGCACATCGGCTGCAGTCATCCCGCGGCAAAAAGCGGGGAGGCTGCTGTTTGCCAGTTCGGAACGAGCTGGCCTAGCTGCGCTAGATGGCACGCTCGAGCCCTATTCCACCGTCGTGCTCCTGGAAACGCGATGAATGATTCATCCGTTCGTGAACTTGCGCGGTGCGCGGGCATAGCGGTGCAGTGGACCGACCATGCGAACAAACGGCGCCGCGTGGCGCTGGACTCGATACGGCGCATTCTCGCCGCGTTGCAACTACCCTGTGGAACGGCGGGCGAAATAGCCCACAGTCAACGCACATTAGATAATGCGACGTTGCCGCCATTGATTACAGCGACCGCAGGACAGGCCGTGGATTTGCCTTGGCGGATGGCCGATCTTCCGCACCGCCTACATCTCGTGCATGAGGACGGATCAGCAACCGAGATTCCGGTCAGTGCGAGCGCGCAGGGCATCCGACTGCCTGGCATCAGGGCTATTGGATACCATACCGCGGAGATAGGGCGCAGACGCATTACGCTGGCGGTGGCCCCCGCGCGATGTATTTCGATTGCGGATGTCGCGGCGGGTGAGCGTGTCGCCGGCTTTACGATTCAGACTTATGGGCTCGGCCGCTCGGGTGATTGTGGCATCGGCGACATGTCGGGTGTCACGGCTCTGGCAAAGGTAGCCGGCGGACTTGGGCTTGAGATGCTGGCCCTTAGTCCCGCACATGCACTGTTGGCAGCGGATCCGGACCATTTCAGTCCATATTCGCCGTCGAACCGTCTGTTTTACAATCCGCTTTTCGCTGATGCAGCTTCGGTTCTCGGCGAGGAGCGGGTCGTGCGAGCGCGGACCGCCACCGGTTTAGGGTTGTCTGCAGGTGAAGTGGAAGCCTTATCGCTGATTGACTGGAAGGCATCGACACGAGCGAAGATGACGGTTCTTCGCGGCCTCTTCGAAGATATTGCCGCTACCGATCTCGCGTCCAACCCGCCGACCGATCTTGCAACAGACTTCGCAAAGTTCTGCGCCGAACGCGGCTCGGCTCTTCAAGAGCATGCCTCGTTTGAAGCCTTGCACGCGGCGCGGCTACAGACCGATCCTGAAGCGTCGAATTGGAAAGACTGGCCGGCGAGTTGGCGTAATCCGCGCAGTCCGGCGATCAGAGATTTCACTGAAAAAAACCAGCATGAGATCCTGTTCCATTGTTTCTTGCAGTGGGTTGCCGATCGTTCCTTCGCAAACGCTCAGCGCGAGGCAAGGCGAGCGGGAATGCGGATTGGTCTGATCGCCGATCTTGCCGCCGGGATGACGAGCGCGGGCAGCTACGCCTGGGCCCACCAGGACCACATGCTCGGCGGCTTGCAAATTGGTGCTCCGCCCGACTCGTTTAATGCCAATGGCCAAAATTGGGGATTGAGTTCGTTTTCACCGCGCGCATTGTCCGGACAGGGCTTTGAACCGTTCATCGCGACGCTTCGTGCATGCATGCGTCATGCCGGTGGCCTGCGTGTCGACCATGTCATGGGATTGACGCGGCTCTGGGTCATTCCGGAGGGCGCTAAGGCCAATGAGGGTGCCTACATAACCTATCCGGTCGACGATTTATTTCGGCTGACAGCGCTGGAATCTTATCGGCATCGTGCGATCGTAATCGGCGAAGACCTCGGAACAGTGCCGCTGCGCTTCCGCGAACGGCTCGCGCGCGCAGGCATCTACGGCATGAGAGTGCTTTGGTTCGAGCGCGATAAAAAAGGCTTTGTTCCACCGCAGGACTGGTCAGACGCTGCGGCTGCGATGACGTCAACCCATGACCTTCCGACAGTCGCGGGCTGGTGGCGCGGGACCGATCTCGAAGCGCGGGCAGGCTGCGGTTTGCTCAACGATCCTCACGCCGAGCGAGTAGCCCGAAACGCCGAGCGCGAAGCGCTTTGGGACGCGTTCAAGTCGGCCAAAGTAGCCGGCGGTGATCGGCCTTCGGCGGGCGAATCATCGCGTGTCGTCGACGCGGCCGTGGCGTTCGTCGCCAAGACGCCGTCCCGACTCGCGTTGCTGCCGCTCGAAGATGCCATCGCCGCCGAGCGACAGCCCAATATGCCTGGGACGGTCGATCAATATCCCAACTGGCGCCATCGCTATGGCGGCGATGCGGCGGCGCTGCTGGACGATCCCGATGTGCGTCATCGGATTGAGATCCTGGTCGCTCGAGGCGCGTCGTGACGAATGCGCCCCGTGCCACAATGCGTCTGCAATTCAATGACGGATTCACTTTTGCCGACGCGCGGTCTCTCGCCCCCTATCTGGCGTCGTTGGGAATAAGTCACCTTTATGCGTCGCCTATTATGACAGCACGACGCGGATCGACGCATGGCTATGACGTCGTCGATCCCATACGGATTAGCCGCGCATTAGGCGGAGAAAGCGAATTTTGCCGGCTTGTCGGCGAGCTTCGTCGGCACGATTTGGGCCTGATCGTCGACATCGTTCCCAACCATATGGCGATCGGCAGCGAGAATTCCTGGTGGATGGACGTCTTGGCCCGAGGCCGGGACAGCCGCTACGCCAAATATTTCGACATCGATTGGGATTCGCCAAGGCACGATTTGCGAGGCAAGGTCTTGATGCCAATTCTGGGCCGACCCTATAGCGAAGCGCTCGATGCGGGCGAAATAACTTTTGCCTATGATCGTTCACTAGGCAATTTTGTAATACGGTATTTTGATCACGTATTTCCAGTTGCGGCGAATGAGGTCTTTGCTGATGACGCGGCCGCGGAGTTTGATGTGGTCTCCCCGGGGGGACGAGAGCGGCTTCATAATTTGCTTAGGCGGCAACACTATCGATTAGCGTGGTGGCGGAGCGCCAACGATCAAATCAATTGGCGACGATTCTTCGACATCAACGAACTTGCCGCAATCCGGGTCGAAGATGACGAGGTATTTGAAGCGATTCACGCCACTGTTTTCCGCCTCTATGCGTCGGGCTTGATCGACGGCATCCGCGTCGATCACATCGACGGGCTGTCGCAGCCGGGAAAATACTGCCGCAAGATGCGCGAACGGCTGTCGAAACTCGAACGAGAGCGGCCAGCCGATATACCCCGGGGCGCCGCTTATTTCGTCGTAGAAAAGATCTTGGCGTCCAACGAAAGCCTTCCGACCGGCTGGCAGGTCGATGGCACGACCGGCTACGATTTCATGGACCAGGCAAGCGCACTTCTACATCAAGCGCTCGGCGAGCGCCCGCTGGGCGAACTATGGCAGCGTGTTAGCGGCAGGCCCGACGATTTCGGATTTGAGGAAAAACTTGCCCGCCGCCAGATTTTGCAACGCAGCTTCGGTAGCCAACGGGCCGCAACCGTCGAGGCTGTCTTTACGATTGCGCAAAGCGACACAGCAACCGCCGGATATTCGCGGTCAGCGATTTGCCGCGCCCTGACCGAAATTCTTGCTCATTTTTCGGTTTATCGGATCTACGCCAGGGTCGGCTGCGCTTCGCAATCGGATTGTGAATTTTTGTCTTCCGCAGTTGCACGCGCGAAATCAACTTGTGCTGCGGGCGATGCTGATCTCGTTACCGCGCTTGGCGACTGGCTTTCCGGCCGTCGCATCAGGCCTCAGCTTGACCAGCTGCAAGCCGTTGCGCTCGCCCGATTTCAGCAATTGAGCGCGTCACTTTGCGCGAAGGCAGTGGAAGACACCGCCTTCTACCGATATGGCCGACTGATCTCGCGAAATGACGTCGGTTTCAATCCGCGACGGTTTGCGTACTCAACCGCCGAATTCCACCGCGAGATGGAGGTCCGCAACAGCCAATTTCCGCGCACGATGCTCGCAACCGCGACACACGATCATAAGCGCGGCGAGGATGTGCGCGTGCGCCTCGCTGTCTTAAGCGAAATTCCTGACGATTGGACTCGAACACTCGAGCGATGGCTGGATCTGAGCGCGTCTCATCGCAGACTGTCACACGACATGCCGAGCGCGGGCGATGTCGCTATTCTCTTTCAGACCATCGTGGGAGCCTGGCCTGACGGATTGATGATTACCGATCAACGGGGTCTTGCGGCCTATTGCAAGCGCTTGATGTTATGGCAGCAAAAGGCACTTCGTGAGGCGAAACTACACAGTGATTGGGCCGAGCCCAATAGAGCGTATGAAGCCGCGGCTAGCGATTTAATAGCTTGGCTATTCTCCGGATCGTCGGAGTTGCTGCCGGAAATCGCAGGGTTTGTGCAGCGCATTCATGCGGCAGGTGCCGCAAAGAGCCTGGCGCAGACGCTGCTCAAATTGACAGCGCCGGGCGTCCCGGATTTTTACCAGGGCGCCGACTACTGGGATTTCAGCCTTGTCGATCCGGACAATCGAACGCCCGTGGATTTCACCGCCCGGCAGGCATCCCTCGAGGCGATGCCGTTACGCCCGCCGACCAGCCTCGACGGCCGCCTCAAACAATTCCTGATTGTCCGTGTCCTTGCGGCGCGCAAGAAGACTGCGCAGCTTTTTTCCGCCGGCCGCTATATGCCCCTCGAAATAGCCGGGCCATCGACCGACAATTTCGTTGCATTTGCTCGCGTTCTGCATGATTACGCAGCCATCACCCTGTTTTGCCGGCTTACTGCGCAGCTTTTCGGCAGCAGTGACTTTCTGAGCATCTCGACTTTGTGTCGCAGAGGGACGCGCCTTCTGATTCCTCCTGATCTGCAGGGGAGCTTCGCAGATGCTTTGCTCGCTGATGAATCAGTCCCGTTCGGTCCTGAAGTTGATGTCGGACAAATCCTCCGCCGTCTACCGGTCGCTCTGCTCATCAAAGCTCCAACCTGATCGCTGGAGCCCGGATGACATGAAGCGGCTGTGCACAAATGCATGGTGACTATGGCTTCGCTCTTGTGCAATTGTTCAGTCATCAGTAATTGATTCGTTTGATCGCGGCGGCGTGGAAATGCAGACACGCAGCAGGGAACGCACGGGAGCCGGGGGCTCCTTTGTAAGGGGCACCCAAAGCGGAAATCCGAAACGCAGCGGCCACTACCTCACGGTGCGTAGGTAGCGAAAAAGTGGTCAGCCGGAGTTGCGACCGGCCCGCGACACCTCATTCGCCCTTTGCGGCGAATCCTTTTGGCCGTGTTCCCTTAAAGCCAAGCCATTAGACGCGGCTGATGGCTGGTCGTCGAAGATTTGCCGCTGCGATTGCCGCGTTTCGCGATCGCTCCCGACGGCGAGTTCATCAAGGTAATTGCCGGCTCAGCGGCAGCTTGGCCGCTCACCGCACGTGCGCAGCATTCGATGTATCGGCGTGCTGATGGCGCACCGAGAGAGCGATCCTGAATTTCAGGACTATTTGGAAGCATTCCGGCAAGGGCTCCAGAGATTCGGCTGGGTTGAAGGCCGTAACATTAGAATCGAAACCCGCTGGGGAGCGCTTGATGATGCGGAGGTGAGACAACGGTCCGCGGAGGAAATTCTCGCGTTAAACCTCGTCAGCTTCGGGTCAAAAGGCGAATTAGCAAGTTGTCCGCGACTGATCCGCTTATCCTTGAATTTGAGACGTTCGCCAAATTGATGCTAGCATTCACAAGCAACAGACGCGGCGCAGTCCAGTATCGGAAAGCGGTACACCTGCCACTTAACCATTCCACAGTGGTTCGGCGCACCTGTGGCGAACGGCGCTACCGTCGCGCAGCGCCATCGCACAGCGAGCGCGTTCAAGGCGACGCTTGGGATCGCGATTAGCTATAATGAGTCAGCGAAGCGTCGTGCGGCCGGGGCGTTATATTTTCTTCTCCAGGCATTGCACCGCTTCTCGTTCCTCCGATCCGGTCATACCGGCGGCTTGAGCCATTGCTTTAGCCTGCGCTAGACCTACTTGCGCAACATACGCACGCACCATTTCGCAGCTAATGCGTGAATCGGGCGGCTGATAACACTCTCTAAGCCCACGCCCAATCTTTTTTCTTGTGTACCACCAGGCAACAGGCTCGTACCGTGGCCGATTATTTAACATCGTTGTATCTGGTCCCCACAAGTTGGATAAATCGAGGAACCTAAAGTTCGTTCTCCCGAAAAAGCCGTGCGACGAGCGTCGGCTCGAGCGGCGCCAGCATTGTGGCATTCGATCGCCGCAGCACTTCGACCTTGCGGGCACTAGGCAAGAATGACGGATGATGCGACCGGCTCGCGTATCGTGCGGCCCAAGTGCGGCGAACGGATTGCCGTTAATGCCAAGTGCAAGCGCCCGAGCCGATCCTGCATCGAGCTGCCACGGAAGCGCCAGCTATGCATCAGCCGTTGCGACCTCCGGTTTCTTTGTCGAGGATGCGCGTCGCAAGTCTCGCCAGCCCCGCAACGGGTACACCGATCCAGGTCGGCCGGTTGGCAGCCTCGTAGGCAATTTCGTAGGCGGCCTTCTCTATCAGGAAGAGATCAAGCAGTGCGCGAGCAGCGGGACCGCTGCGCGTGTCCGTCGCCTCCCAGTAGGTGCGCAGGAAGGCGCGGGAAGCGCGCTGGCGAAACTGTGAGATCAGCTGGTCGCGCTGCGCCTCATCCACTGGCGCCGCCCCGACCCCATTTCGGTCGATCAGCGTCGCGCCGGCATAGTCGATGGAGCGGAGAAGCCCGGCGACATCGCGCAGCGGGCTTGTCTTGGCGCGGCGTTCGGTGATCGAAGTGGCCGGCTCGCCCTCGAAATCGATAATATGGGCGTCGCCACTTGCAACCAGAACCTGCCCGAGATGAAAGTCTCCGTGGATGCGCGTCTTCAAAGTCCCCGTGCCGGCCTTTGCGAGACTGCGAACTGCGCCGCCGATCTGTTTGCGCTGGCTCAGCAATGCCTGCGCGCGTTCGCGATCTCGTTCACGCTCCCAAGTTTGCCGGCCGCTTAGTCCCTCGAAGGCAGTTTGAATTCGCTCTTCGGTCTTCAGCGCCCAATTGGCCGCATCATCAGGACCGGCGGCTTCGGGTGCGAAGGCCGGATCCGATGTCTCGCGCGCCAGAACTGCGTGCATCTCGCCGAGACGCTGGCCAATCGCCCCGACCACGGCTTCGCAGTCCGCCAGGAGGTCAGCTTCCGAGCCCCCGGCAACCCCTGCCGGAGCCGCGCGCTCGTCCAGCGCGCGGGTCAGGTGGTCCAGGATCCAAGACCAGGCGTCGCCCTCATTACGGACGAAACCCAACGCGATGGCGAGGGTGAAGGGCGTTCCGTCCGACGCCACGCGAATGACATCGCCGAGAAGCTGCGGTCCGTGGATGAAACCTTGCGCGGTGAGATAGCGTCCCATCTCTGTTTCGGGGTGCTCGCCCGGCGAGATGCGACGATAAATTTTCAACATCGCTACGTCGCCGATCGTTAGCGAGCTGTTAGAGTGCTCCGCGGCGAGCCAATTGACCTCTGCATCGGGAATGGC
>CATPBC010000381.1 GCA_955652195.1 uncultured Xanthobacteraceae bacterium
ATACGTAAGAAAGGCGCCATCGTGGTTTGGCTCACCGGCGATACCACGCCCACGCCGCCGCCCGATATTAAGACCTATTTTCCCGATCTCGTGCCCGAGGTGCCGCGCACTTTCGAACGTCCGGTACAGGGACGCATGCCGACGTTACGGGTAGGCTGGGGCGTGATCCGGCCAGGCACTGTTGCCGCAGCGCCCGGGTCCGCAGCGGTGTCGCGCTAACGCAATTACAACTTAATGATAACCGGCAATGCCGCGGGCTTTGCCGCGAAACACCCAGTAGGACCAGGCGGTGTACATCAGGATGACCGGCAGCAGAAACAGCGTGCCGATCAGGAGAAACGCCTGCGTGCTGGCGGAGGATGCAGCCTGCCACAGCGTGTAATGGTACGGCACGATCATCGGCCATAGGCTGATCGCGATGCCGGCAAACGACATTAGGAACAGCGCGATCGCGCCCAGGAATGGCGTCAGCTCATGGCGGCGCCGCAAAGCTTCCCATTCCCCGATCGCAATGAGCGCGGTGATGATCGGCACCGGGGAGAGGAACGCGATATTGGGCCAACTGAACCAGCGCTGCGCAATGTTGGGATGCGCTAGTGGAGTCCAAATGCTCACGCCGGCAATCGCAGCCAGCACGGCGATCAAACAAATGCCGGCGGCGCGTCGCGCCCAGTCCTGCAGCTCGCCTTCGGTTTTTAGGATCAGCCAGCACGCGCCTAAAAGACCATAGCCGAACATCAGCGCCACGCCGATGGCGAGTGGAAACGGAGCGAGCCAGTCGAAAGAGCTGCCGGCAAATTGTCTGCCCTCGACTTTAAAGCCTTGGATGAATGTGCCGAGGACAACTCCTTGCGCGAAGGTCGCGACCAATGAGCCGCCGCAGAACGCGCCGTCCCAAAAGCGCCGCAGCGCCGCATGTTTGAAGCGAAACTCGAAGGCGACGCCACGGAATATGAGCGCCAACAGCATGATCAGAATCGGGAAGTAAACCGCCGGAATGATGATCGCGAAAGCGAGCGGAAAGGCTGTGAGCAGGCCAAGCCCTCCGAATACCAGCCAGGTTTCGTTGCCGTCCCACACGGGCGCGACCGAATTCATTGCGGTAGCGCGCGCCGTCTCGCCCCGCACGAAGCCGTAAAGCATTCCGACGCCGAGATCGAAACCGTCGAACACCACGTAATAAAACACCGCAAGCCCAAGGAGGATGGTCCACAGTGGTACAAGATCGAGCACCATCGCGCTCTCCGTCACGATGGCGGCGCCGCCCGCGCGGCGCTTTCGAACGGCTGGTGCGGCCGGCCGCTCTCGATCTCGACCATTTCCGCTTCAAGTTCGGGCAGCTGCGGGCCGCGGCGGACGAGACCGGCCATAAACGCGATGCCGGTCGGGAACATGATCAGATAAACGGCAACGTAAAAGGCGAGCGACCACGCCACATCGGCGCCGGTGAGCGACGGCGACACCGAATCCGCGGTGCGCAACAAGCCATAGACCGTCCAGGGCTGACGCCCGACCTCGGTGGTGATCCAGCCGGCAATCACGGCGACGAAGCCGAGCGGAGCCACCCATTGGCACAAACGCAGATACCACGCCGCATCCCATAACCGGCCGCGCAGTTGCAATATTTGACCGATCACAACAACGACCAGCATTATGACGCCAATCCCGACCATGACTCGGAAGGCAAAAAACGGCGGCCCGACCGGTGGCCGCTGATCCGCCGGCCATTCCTTTAAGCCCTTAATCGCGCCGTCCCAGGAATGGGTGAGAATAAGACTGCCGAGGCGGGGAACCTCGATGGCGTCGCGCATCGTCGCCGCCGCGTCATCCGGAATACCGAACAAGGTCAGCGGCGCCGGTTGCGCGGTGTCGTAGCGCCCCTCGATCGCGGCCAGCTTGGCCGGCTGATATTCCAGTGTGTTGAGGCCGTGCTGGTCGCCGAGAAAGATCTGCAGGGGCATCAGAAGAATGAGTAGGTCGAGCGCCATGCGGATCATCATCCGCGCATCCTCGGCGGCTCTGCCGCGACGCAGCAGCCAGGCGCCGACGCCCATCACCACAAAAGCGGTGGTGATGTAGAAGGCGGTGACGTTGTGCAGCAGCCGATAGGGGAACGATGGACTGAAAATGATCGCGGCCCAATCGACCGGCTCGAAACGCCCGTCGACGATCTTGTAGCCCTGCGGCGTCTGCATCCATGAATTGGTCGCCAGAATCCAGAACGCGGACAGCAGCGTTCCAAACGCGACCATCAGCGCCGCAAAAAAATGCGCCCAGGTTGGCACGAGCCGCCGCCCAAACAAGAGCACACCGAGAAATGATGCCTCGAGGAAAAAGGCCATCAATCCTTCATAGGCCAGCAATGGCGAGATCACGTCGGCGGTGGCGTCGGTGAAGCGGCTCCAATTGGTGCCGAACTGGAACGGCATGATGATGCCGGAGACCACGCCCATTCCGAAGGAGACGGCGAATATCCTCGTCCAGAATCCGGATATGCGGATCCAGATGTTCCAGCCGGTGAAAAAATACAGACCCTCGAGTACGGCGATGTACGACGCAAGCCCGATAGTGAAGGCCGGCAGCAGAATGTGCCAGGCGATCACCCAAGCCCATTGCAAGCGCGACAGCAGAACGGGATCGAGCGTCATGGAATGTAGATTGTAGCATGTCGGTGGAAAATGTCCTGTAATATGTGAACGCGGGCGAGGGAAGGATGGGCGAGAGCAGGGGCGGCAATCAAAAGATTTTGCAAAAAACTTAGCTGCGACGCTCGACCGCCTCTTTGGGCTCGCCGAAGCTGGCAACGATCTGCGCACCGAATTTCTCGCCGGCCTCACCACGTTCCTGACGATGGTTTACATCGTCTTCGTCAATCCGCAGATCCTCGGCAATACCGGAATGGACAAAGGCGCGGTGTTCGTCGCGACCTGCATTGCCGCAGCCGTATCCACGCTGGTGATGGCGTTCTATGCCAACTATCCGATCGCGCTCGCGCCGGGCATGGGGCTCAACGCGTTCTTCGCCTTCACCGTCGTGCTGACGATGAAATATACTTGGCAGCAGGCGCTCGCCGCGGTGTTTTGCTCGGGCGTGATTTTCTTTTTCATTTCGGTCTTTCGAATTCGCGAATATATCATCAACGCCATCCCGCGAAACTTGAAACTCGCGATATCCGCCGGCGTTGGGTTATTCCTCGGCATCATTGCGCTCGAGGAATCGAAGATCGTGGTTGCGAGCCCGGCCACGCTCGTTACGCTCGGCGATCTGCGCAATCCGGTTGCGCTGCTTTGCCTGCTCGGCCTCGTTCTGATCACCGCGCTGAATTACCGGCGCGTGATTGCCGGCACGCTGATAGGGATTCTTGCGGTCACCGTCATCGGGATACCGCTGGGGCTCGCGACCTATAGCGGCGCTGTCTCGGCGCCGCCGTCGTTGCAGCCGACCCTGCTGCAGCTTGATTTCTTGCGTGCCGGCGAAATTTCGTTCATGATCGTCGTTTTCAGTTTTCTGTTTGTCGATGTTTTCGATAATGCCGGCACGCTGATCGGGGTAACGCACCAGGCCGGATTGGCCGACGCGCAGGGCAACTTGCCGCGGATGAAACAGGCGCTGATCGCCGACAGCTTTGCCGCCACGTTCGGCTCGCTGATCGGCACTTCGACCACCACCAGCTATATCGAGAGCGCTGCCGGTGTAGCCGCAGGCGGGCGTACCGGGCTGACCGCTTTTTTCGTTGCGGTGTTTTTCCTCGCCGCACTATTTTTTGCACCGCTCGCGGGCACGGTGCCAGCCTATGCGTCCTCGGCGGCGCTGCTTTATGTCGCCTGCGTCATGGCGCGCGGCTTGGCGGAGATCGATTGGAACGACATCACCGAAGCCGCGCCGGCGGTGGTCGCGGCGATCACCATGCCGCTCACCTATTCGATCGCGACCGGCATCGGGCTCGGCTTCATCACCTATGCAATGGCGAAGCTGATTGCTGGAAAGTTTGCCGACGCCAAACCGGCAGTGTTGGTGCTGGCGCTCATATTCGCCCTCAAGTTTGCGATCGGATAGCAGGTAGCGTCACTAGCGCCTTCTTAAGTGCGAGAAAGTCCCGCCAAGCGAAACGCTTCTGCAGCGGGCTGCGCAGCAAAAAGGCGGGATGGAAGGTGGCCAACGCGCGAATTTCACGGCGACCGGTCTGATAGGAAAACCACCGTCCCCGCGAACGCGTGATGCCATCCTTGATGCCGAGCAAAGTCTGCATCGCCGGGCCGCCGAGACATACCAAAATATCCGGATCGGCGAGTTCGATCTGGCGGCGGATGAACGGCAGGCAGATGGCGGTTTCCTGCGGCGTCGGCGTGCGGTTGCCCGGCGGCCGCCACGGGACGACATTGGCGATGTAGGCGGATGTGCGATCGAGACCGATCGCCGCCATCATGCGGTCGAGCAATTTGCCGGAACGACCGATAAACGGTCGGCCGACAATATCTTCGTCGTAGCCCGGCGCCTCGCCGACGAACATGACGCGGCTTTGTGGATCGCCATCGGCAAACACAAGCTGCGTCGCGGTTGCCCGGAGCGCGCAGCCTTCGAAAGTCGCAAGCAGGGCCTGCAATTCATCCAGCGTTTTTGCATTCCTCGCCGCTTCGCGGGCGGCCATGACCGCGGCTTCAGGCGGCGGCGGAGAACTACCTGGTGTCGGTTTTTGCCGGAGTGGTGACTGCGCCAGCGCCAGCGGCGATTCGCTTGCCGGGCGCCGTGTTCTTGGTTCGAGCGCCGCGGCGATCGCATTGAGAGGCCGCGACAGATCATCCGCCATCCGGTTGATCGGCTCCTCGCCAAGAAACGCGTCAACGCCGGCGTCGAGATAAAACGCGATCAGTTCGCGCGCGGCTTTGCGTTCGGGGATCATGCGGCGGTTTCGATCAGTGTTGCGGTTGGCGGCACGGCGCGAGGGGTGGCGATTGTCAGCGCGTCAGATTCGTGAACAATCGGACATGGACGTCCCGGATTAAAGAGCAGGCCAAGAATACACATGAATACATCGGAGCTTCCGCCTCGTGAAGCGATGGAATTCGACACCGTTATCGTCGGCGCGGGGCCGGCGGGGCTTGCTGCCGCAATCCGGCTCAAACAGCTCGCGCCGGAACGATCCGTCGTCATCGTGGAGAAGGGCTCCGAGGTCGGCGCCCATATACTCTCCGGCGCGGTGATCGATCCGATCGGACTCGACCGCCTCATCCCCGAATGGCGCAATGAGGACACGCCGATCAAGACCGCGGTCACGGCCGATCGGTTCTACGTTCTCGGCGCCTCCGGCGCATTGCGGCTACCGACCGCTTTGATGCCGCCACTCATGAGCAATCATGGCAACTTCATCGTCTCGCTCGGTGAAGTCTGCCGTTATCTCGCGCGCAAAGCGGAAGCGCTCGGTGTCGAGATTTATCCCGGCTTTGCCGCAACTGAGACGTTGTTGGAAAACGGCGCAGTCGCCGGGATCGCCACCGGCGACATGGGTGTCGGCAAGGACGGCCATCACAAATCGGGATTCGCCCGCGGCATGGAGCTGCGCGGCAAATATACATTATTTGCCGAAGGTGCGCGCGGCAGCCTGTCGAAAGCGCTGATCGAGCGCTTCGGGCTGCGGCAAGATCGCGAACCGCAAAAATTCGGCATCGGCCTCAAAGAGCTTTGGCGGGTCGCCGCGGACAAACATCACCCGGGACTTGTGCAGCATACGCTCGGCTGGCCGCTCGACAACCGCACGGGCGGCGGCTCATTCATCTACCACTTCGGCGACAACCTCGTTGCAGTCGGGTTTGTCGTGCATCTCAACTACCGCAATCCGTATCTTGCGCCATTCGAGGAATTTCAACGGTTCAAGACCCATCCACTAGTCAGAGATACGTTTAGTGGCGGCAAGCGGATTTGCTATGGCGCGCGCGCCATTACCGAGGGCGGCTGGCAATCGGTGCCGAAACTCGTTTTTCCTGGCGGCGCGCTAATCGGCTGCGCGGCCGGTTTCGTCAACGTGCCGCGCATCAAGGGTACGCATAATGCCATGCTGTCCGGAATGCTGGCGGCCGAGAACGTTGCCGCGGCTCTGGCGGAAGGCCGCGCCAATGACGAGCTTCCCGGCTATGAACAATCCTGGCGATCCTCGCCGATTGGCCGCGATCTCTGGCGGGTGCGCAATGCCAAGCCATTATGGTCCAAGCTCGGCACCTTGGCCGGCGTCGCGCTCGGCGGGCTGGACATGTGGACCAATATGCTCGGCCTATCGGTGTTCGGTACCTTAAGGCACGGTAAGCCCGATTTCGCGACGCTCGAGCCGGCGGCCAAATGCCGGCCGATCGCTTATCCAAAGCCCGATGGCCGACTCACCTTTGATCGGCTGTCGTCGGTCTATCTGTCAAACACAAACCATGAGGAAGACCAGCCGGTACATCTATTGGTGCGCGACAATGCTTTGCAAAAATCATCCGAGCACGACATCTATGCCGGACCTTCGGCACGTTACTGCCCGGCGGCCGTTTATGAATGGGTTGAGGAATCCGGCCAGCCCCGCTTCGTGATTAATGCGCAGAACTGTGTTCACTGCAAAACCTGTGACATCAAAGATCCGAACCAGAACATAACTTGGGTTCCGCCCGAAGGCGGGGGCGGGCCGAATTATTCGAATATGTGACATGCCGCCGCTCGGCATTACCGCGGGGGCCGGCCGGTAACGTGAAGCAGGGGTAAAGCCCTTCTCTATGCCCGGCTCGTCCGTAGCTAGGCGTATTGCACTCGCGCCCGCCCCGATTTTGCCGTCGTTCGGGCCTAGGCAGCCATTCGGTCCGAGAATACCGCGGCGCTGCCGAGTTTGTATGCTTGCGAGCTTTGGGCAAAAAGTACATTCTCGCGACGACCGAGCACGACAGGCGCGCCCGAGTCCCGTTTCGCCGGTCCTTAAGTTCGCCAATGGAGAAATCGTGATTCACTCGCTGCTGTCGCGGCATGCCGTCATCCTCGGCATTGCCTTAGCTTTGAGCTTTCCCTCCTTTGCCGCGCCGGTGCCGGCACAACAGCTGGCGCCTGAAAATGCCGCCGGCAGCTATTTGGCGGCGCGCCATGCCGGCGCGGAACGAGATTCCGCGCGAGCGGCGGCCTATTACCGCGACGTGCTGAAGCTCGATCCGCGCAACCCGGATCTGCTCAGCCGCACCTTTCTCTCAGTGCTGACGGAGGGCAATGTCGAAGAGGCAAGCAAGCTTGGCGAACGCCTGCTCACCCTGGACCGCAACGATCGTATTTCACGTCTCGCGGTCGGCGTGCGCGATCTCAAGCAGAAGCGCTACGCCTCGGCGCGGCAAAACTTGGCGCAGTCGGTCCGCGGTCCGGTCACCGATCTGACGGCGGCGCTGTTGTCGGCGTGGGCGCAAGCCGGTGCCGGCGATAGCCGTGGCGCGGTCGAGACGCTGGACAAACTGTCCGGGCCGGATTGGTACGGCATCTTCAAGGATCTGCATGCCGGACTCATTCTCGATCTCGCCAACGACAAAAAAGGCGCCGGCAAGCGCTTCGCCAGCGCTTACAAATCCGATCCGCAGGCGCTGCGCACAGTGCAGGCCTATGGGCATTATCTGTCGCGCACCGGCAGTAAGGACGAAGCGCTGAAGATCTACAGCGATTTCGCCAAAGTGCTGCCGGATCATCCGGTGGTCAATCAGGAAGTCCGCGAGATATCCGCAGGTTCGAAGCTGCCGCCGCTGGTCGATTCGCCGCATGCTGGTGCCGCCGAAGCGCTTTATGGACTCGGCGCCTCAATCGGCCGTCGTGGCGGGGAGGATCTCGCATTGATCTACCTGCAGCTTGCGCTCTATCTCGAGCCGGCGCATCCGTTGGCGCTGCTTTCGCTCGGCGATCTCTATGAGCAGATCAAAAAGCCGGACCTCGCGATCAAGGCCTATGAGCGAATTCCGGCGAGTTCGGTGCTGGCGCGCAACGCGCAGATCCAGATGGCGGTGGACCTCGATGCGCTCGAGCGTACCGAGGAGGCCAAGAAGCTTCTCGAACGCGTGATTGCCGAGCGTCCCAGGGACACCGAAGCGATCGTCGAGCTCGGCAACATCCAACGCGCCCGCAAGAATTTTGCCGACTGCGCGGACACCTACGGCAAGGCAATCGATACCGTGCCCAACCCGGAGAAGGCCAATTGGGTGATGTTCTACTTCCGTGGCATCTGCTACGAGCGCTCGCACCAGTGGCCGGCCGCTGAAGCCGATATGAAGAAGGCGCTCAGCCTGTATCCGGATCAGCCGCTTGTACTCAATTATCTCGGCTATTCATGGGTCGACCAGGGCGTCCATATGGACGAGGGGATGGACATGATCCGCCGCGCCGTCGAGCAGCGGCCCGACGATGGCTATATCGTCGACTCGCTCGGTTGGGCCTATTACCGCATCGGCAATTATGACGAGGCAGTAAAAAATCTCGAGCGCGCCGTGGAGCTCAAGCCGGAGGATCCGACCATCAATGATCATCTCGGCGATGCCTATTGGCGGATCGGGCGCACGCTCGAAGCGCATTTCCAATGGTCGCATGCCAAGGATCTCAATCCGGATCCTGAAGAACTGCCGAAGATCGAGGCCAAGCTGAAAGAGGGACTGCGTGCCGAGACGTCCTCGGCAACCTCTGCCGCAGCCGCCGACAAGCCGAGTTCTGCGGCCGACGCCGAGAAGGCAAAAAAATCGGGCGATGGTGGCTGAGCGGCGTCCTTGCCCCTCGATCTCATCGACAGCGCCCCGGCCAAAATCAATCTCACGCTGCGCGTGATCGGCCGCCGCGCCGACGGTTATCATGACATTGAAAGCGTGGTGGCATTCGCCGACCTGTGCGATCGGCTATCATTGACGCCGACCGATGAGCTTGCGTTGGCGGTCGTTGGGCCGGGCGCGGGACAGACCGGAGCAGACGCCGAAAATCTTGTGCTGAAGGCCGGCCGCGCACTCGCCGCGCGCGTAGCGGGCATCAAATTGGGCGTGTTTCGTCTGGAAAAGAACATACCGGTTGCGGCCGGACTGGGTGGCGGTTCGGCAGACGCTGCCGCGGCGCTTCGGCTCTTGGCTCAGGCCAACAATCTTGCGACCGACGACCCACGACTTATAGAGGCGGCCGGTGCGACCGGCGCTGACGTGCCGGTCTGCCTCGATCCGCGCCCGCGGCTGATGCGCGGTATTGGCGATATCCTGTCGGCGCCGCTGCCGCTTCCGCGCCTCTCTGCGGTTCTGGTCAATCCTGGCGTCGCGCTGTCGACCAAATTAGTATTTTCCGGTTGGACGCACTCAGCACATCCGGCCCAGCCATTAGACTCTGCCGTTTTGCCGAAGAGGCAGAGCGAGGAGCAGATCCTTGATTGGCTGGCAGGCCACCCCAACGATCTGGAGGCGCCTGCTACCGCGCTGGCGCCGGCCATCGCACATGTGCTTGCCGCACTGCGATCTCTCCCCGGCTGCCGCCTTGCCCGCATGTCGGGTTCGGGTGCGACGTGCTTCGCATTGTTTTCTTCGGCCGCGGAAAGCGCAGCGGCGGCGAAAATCTTGCGCGCCAATTTTCCTCAATGGTGGATCGTCGAGACAACGCTGGGCGGCAGAGATTCCGATTGATTCGCGCTGAGCGAAAGTTCAGATCGCGGCTGCATATTTGCTAATGCGTGCGCGCGATGCAGAAGTCGACCGTCTCGGCCAGCGCCGCCTTCATTCTTGAATCGGGAAACAGCGCCAGCGCGTCGCGCGCGATTGCGCCATAGTGATGAGCGCGTCCGATCGTGTCCTCAAGCGCCCGATGCTTGATCATCAGTCCAATGGCGTGATCGAGATCGGCATCGGCGGCTTCGCCGTGCTCGAGCGTGCGCCGCCAGAACTCGCGTTCGGCGTCGCTGCCGCGCCGAAAGGCGAGCACGACCGGCAGAGTGATCTTACCATCGCGAAAATCATCGCCGATATTTTTGCCGAGCCGCGATGACACGCCGCCATAGTCGAGCGCGTCGTCGACCAGCTGGAAAGTGATGCCTAAATTCATTCCGAACGAGCGGCTCGCCGCCTGCTCCGCCTTCTGACCTCCGGAGAGCGCAGGACCGACTTCGCACGCTGCAGCGAACAGCTCGGCCGTCTTGGCGCGGATCACGGCGATGTATTCGTCCTCGGTGGTCGCGGTATTTTTGGCGACCGCGAGTTGCATGACCTCGCCTTCGGCGATCACGGCGGCCGCGGCGGAGAGAATTTCCAGCGCTTTGAGGCTGCCGACCTCGACCATCATCTTGAAAGCTTGGCCAAGCAGAAAGTCGCCGACCAGGACGCTCGCCTCGTTGCCCCACAGCATGCGCGCCGCAAGACGGCCGCGCCGCAGCTCGCTTTCATCGACCACGTCGTCGTGAAGGAGCGTCGCGGTGTGCATGAATTCGACCGCGGCCGCGAGCTTGATGTGACCGTCGCCGCCATAGCCGGCGAGCCGCGATAAAGCCAGCGTAAGCATCGGCCGCAGCCTTTTGCCGCCGGAATTGATCAAGTGGTTGGCGACCTCCGGAATCATCGTCACCTCGGAGCCGGTACGCGCGATAATAGTGGCGTTGACCCGATCCATGTCGGCGGCGACGAGATCGACCAAGGGATCAATGGATGGCTCACGCGCACTTTCAAATGGTACGATGACGGCCACGACATCATTCTCCGGATAGGACGAGAACGGGCGGAAACGCTATGATCGCACGATAAGAACGAAGGTAATATCGGGCATATATAGATTTACCCGCGTCGGTCCGCCAGCGCCGATTAGATCGCCTCGCTTTAGCTCGACGGAAAGGAGAATTGCCCGTGCTCTGCTTCGCCTTCTGCTTGCACCAAAATCGGGCACCCCCACTGGCGGCGCCGGGAAACTGAAACGTGCGCGAACTCGTCCGCACGACCGATCTTGTGCTTATCTCGGCGATCGAGGCGCTGCTCAACGGCGCACGGATTAGGCACGTCGTGGCCGATAACAATATGAGCGTGTTGGAAGGGTCGATCGGCATTTTCCCGCGCCGGATCCTGGTTCGCGCCGACGAAATCCAGATGGCGCGCCGCCTGCTCGAGGACGCAGGCTTCGGCCACGAGCTTCGTCCCGATGGCCGCTGAGGCCGGCCGGATCAGCGAAGATGCGCTCCTGGGCGGCAAAGTCATTTTGCGGCAGCCAGTACGCGGCCATCGCTTCGGTCACGACGCGGTGCTGCTCGCCGCAGCAACGCCAGCCCAGGCCGGCCAACATGCAGTCGAGCTTGGCTCCGGCGTCGGTGCGGCCGGACTGGTACTGGCTCGCCGCGTTGAAGGGCTCACCGTCACGCTTGTCGAACTCGATGCAGCGCTGGCGGCGCTCGCGAATGAAAACATTTTGCGCAACGCCTTGGCCGAGCGCGTGCGCGCGGTTTGTCTCGACGTCACCGCGGGCATTGCAGAATTTTCTGCTGCGGGCCTCACACCCGGCTCGGCCGATCATGTTTTGATGAATCCGCCATTCAACGCGCCCCAGAATGCGTCGCCCGACCGGGCACGCCAACTGGCGCGGAGCGCATCGCCCGGTATGCTCGAGCAGTGGGTGGACGCGGCGGCGCGGATTCTAAGGCCGCAAGGAATTCTAACCCAGATCTGGCGTGCCGACGGTCTCGCCGACGTCCTCGCCGCGCTGACCGACAAGTTCGGTGCGATCGCAATCCTACCGGTTCATCCCAAGCCAGGCGCCGCTGCGATTCGCGTGCTGGTGAGCGCAGTAAAAGGGAGCAAAGGGCTGCTAGTCTTGCTGCCCGGATTCATACTTGCCGAAACCGACAACAAACCCAGCGCGGAAGCCGAAGCCGTGTTGCGCGCTGGCGCAGCGCTCGATTTGATAAGACACTGAGCGGTGTCCGCGAAACCTTGGCCGATCAAGGATTCAGCGCACTGCTGCTCAAGGCTTAGGCATTACGCCGGCACTGAATCGGCCGGCGCCGCCGCCTTTTGCTTCGATTCAATACGAATGGGAATGTACGAAACAGCAACAAACACGCTGACAATCATCAGAAGGAAGTAGATCTTCATTAGCCCGTCGCCTCCGCCGCAGATGAGTGGCGTCCCCACTTCAAGCAAGAAGCGTTCCACCGCGTTAACAAACGGTTACTTGAGGGCTCCCTCAAGTCATCATATTTGGGCACCATGACCGATCGCTCCACGAACGATGGCTCCACCACCGATGGCTCGACCGCGGCGAGCATTCGCGAGATTTGCAGCCGCGCGCTTCGCGGCTTGCAGACGCTCGTTCCGCAACGTTTCCGGCGCGATCGTCCGATCGTACCGGTGGTGCGGCTTACCGGAATCGTTGGCTTTTCCACCCCACTACGCCCCGGGCTGACCCTCGCCACCATTGCGCGCACCCTCGATCGCGCATTCGCCCTTGGTCACGCCGCCGCGGTCGCGCTCGTCATCAATTCGCCCGGCGGATCGGCCGTCCAATCGCACCTGATTTTCCGCCGCATCCGCCAACTGGCCGAGCAGCATAACCGCCGCGTCATCGGTTTCATCGAAGACGCTGGCGCGTCAGGCGGCTACATGATCGCCTGCGCGGCGGACGAAATTGTGGCCGACCAGCATTCGATCGTCGGGTCGATCGGTGTCGTCGGCGGCTCGTTCGGATTCGATAAGCTGATCGCCAGGCTTGGCGTCGAACGGCGGCTGTATACGTCGGGCGAACACAAGGCGATGCTCGATCCGTTCTTGCCGGAAAATCCGGATGACGTGGATCGGTTGAAAAAACTGCAGCGCGAAATCCACGACGATTTCATCGCGTTGGTGAAATCGCGGCGCGCCGGCAAGCTTGCCGGGCCGCAAGACGAGCTTTTTTCAGGCGCATATTGGACCGGACGGCGGGCGTTGGAACTCGGCCTGGTTGATGCGATCGGCGATCTCCGCAGCGTTTTGCGCGAACGATTCGGCGACGAGGTCGTTACGCACCTGGTATCGGCCGAACGCGGCTGGTTAGGCCGGCGTCTTCTTGGTGCAGGTACGCGCGAAGCGGCGCAGTTCGGTCTCGTCGAGGACGTAATTTCCGCGCTTGAAGCGCGCGCCATCTGGGCGCGTTACGGGCTCTAAAGCATGATCCCGAAAAGTGGGAACCGGTTTTCGGAAAAGATCATGCTCAAACGAAACCGCTGGCCGTTTCGTACAAGATCGTGCAGAATCGGGTCAGGAGAACAAGGCAATGCCGCCACTTGTGGTTTTCGCGCTGGGAGTTCTGGGAGCCGCAGTGCTTGCACGCTGGTGCGTCAAGGAAGTACAGCGCGTCAATGCTGAGCTTGATGAGATGCGCGCCAAAGCCTCGGTCGAGCCACACGACCGCACTGTGATGCCGAAGTTAAAGCCCGATCCAAAGACTGGCGAATACCGGCCGGGCTGATCTCAGCTATTGCGTGTCCTTGATGCCATGTTCGCGGACTACGCCGCCCCATTTGTCGTATTCGGCGCGGATGAATTTGCCGAGCGCGTCAGGCGTGCCGCCGACCGGCACCGCGCCTGATTTGACGATTTTGCCGCGCACGTCGGGGTCGGCCAGCGCGGCATTCACAGCATCGTTGAGCTTCTTGATCAGCGCGGGCGCAGTCTTGGCCGGTGCAAGCAGCGCATACCAGTTCGACGCATCGGTATTTGGATAGCCCTGCTCGGTGAGCGTGGCGACCGCGGGAATAATTTCATTGCGTTTATCGGCCGCTGCGCCAATCGGCACGATGTTGCCGGCTTCGATCTGCGCGATGAGCACGGGAAGATCGGCCGCCAGTATCTGCACTTGGCCGCCCAGAAGATCGGTGAGTGCCGGCGCCGCGCCGCGATAAGGTACATGCAGGAATTTTACGCTTGCCGCATCGGCAAGGAGTTCCTGCGCCAGATGCGTCGTCGAGCCAATGCCGGTCGAGCCGAACGGAATGGCCCCGGGCTTTTGCTTGGCAAGCGCCACAAGTTCTGTCGCGGTCTTGACGCCCATTTTGGGGCTGACAACCAGGACTGTGGTGTTAGTCACCACCTCGGCAATCGGTGCGAAATCGCGCAATGAATCGTAGGGAATATTCGCCATAACATGCGACGAAATAGTCACCGCGCCTGCGGTGGTGAGAAACAACGAATAGCCGTCCGGATCGGACTTGGCGATGGTATCGGCCCCCACTGTACCGTTGGCGCCCGGCTTATTCTCGATATAGACACGCTGTCCGAGCAACGCCGACATTTTATCGGCCACGAGGCGGCCGACGAAATCGGTTGGCCCGCCGGGCGGAAAGGCGATCACCACACGGATTGGCCGCGTCGGAAAATCCTGCGCATGCGCAAGCCCGGCCATGCCGGCACATTGAGCCGCGACAAGCGCCAGTAGCGCGGCGGCGCCGAGCATGTTGCGAACTGGGCCCACCTAACCCTCCATTTCGGTCGGCAAAATCTGAAATCAGGTATCAGGAATCGGGTATCAAGTCTCGATTGCGGCGCCCGAATTGGCCTTGTGGCGACTTGACCTTGCCGCGGCCTTCCACCAACAACGGAGCCTAATGACGCAGCCATCGAACGAAGATCTGCCGCTGCATATGCGGCCCGAACGGTCGTTCCAGGGCCTTATTTTTGCTCTGCAGCGCTATTGGGCCGACTGGGGCTGCGTCATCCTGCAGCCCTACGACATGGAAGTGGGCGCCGGCACCTTCCACCCGGCGACCACGTTGCGGGCGCTCGGGCCAAAGCCATGGAATGCGGCCTATGTCCAGCCGTCGCGCCGGCCCAAAGACGGCCGCTACGGCGAGAACCCCAATCGCCTGCAGCACTATTATCAGCTGCAAGTGATCCTCAAGCCGTCGCCCGACGATTTGCAGGAGCTTTATCTCAAGTCGCTTTACGCGATCGGAATCGATCCCAAGCTGCACGACATCCGCTTCGTTGAAGACGACTGGGAAAGCCCGACGCTTGGCGCTTGGGGTCTCGGCTGGGAATGCTGGTGTGACGGCATGGAGGTTTCCCAGTTCACCTATTTTCAGCAAGTGGCGGGCTTCGAATGCGCGCCGGTCTCGGGTGAGTTGACCTATGGTCTCGAACGGCTGGCGATGTATGTGCAGGGGGTCGAGAACGTTTTCGAGCTCAACTTCAACGGCCGTGACGGCGCAAAGAAGGTAACCTACGGCGATGTCTTCCTGCAGGCGGAGCAGGAATATTCGCGGCACAATTTCGAATATGCCGACACCGATATGCTGTTCGAGCAATTCCGCATGGCCGAGGCGGCATGCCAAAAGTATCTCGAAGCGGGCTGGGCTGGCGATCGTAGCGGAGCGAGCAATCGCAGCCGACATCTGATGGCGCTGCCGGCCTACGATCAATGCATCAAAGCGAGCCACATTTTTAATCTGCTCGACGCGCGCGGCGTGATTTCGGTGACCGAGCGGCAAAGTTACATTCTGCGGGTGCGCGAACTCGCCAAGGCTTGTGGCGAAGCGTGGCTCGCAACCGAAGGCGGAGGGACAAGCGCATGAGCGAAACGAGTGCAATGCCCGAAATCGGCGGCCGGCGGCCAATTCCGATCGCGGTAGAAGCCGGCCAGAGCTATTGGTGGTGCGCCTGCGGGCGCTCCAAATCGCAGCCGCTTTGTGACGGTTCGCACAAGGGCACAGGTTTCACGCCGGTCGAATACAAGCCCGCGGCGGCCGAAGAGGCCTGGTTCTGCGCCTGCAAGCGGTCGGGCAAAAAACCGATGTGCGACGGCAGCCATAAGCGGCTTTGATGAATTTGTCCGATGCCTGATCTATTGCTCGAACTTTTGTCGGAGGAAATTCCCGCGCGCATGCAGGCGCGGGCGGCAGAGGATTTGCGCAAAGCGGTTACCGACCGGCTGGTCGATGCCGGCCTGGTCTATGACGGCGCGAAGACGTTCGTGACGCCGCGACGGCTTGCGCTCGCCGTGCAGGGCGTGCCGGTGCGTCAGCCCGATCGGCGCGAGGAGAAAAAAGGCCCGCGCGTCGGCGCGCCCGAGCCGGCGATCGCTGGATTCCTCAAAGCCGCCGGACTTAAATCGCTCGCCGAGGCGAAAGTGCAACCCGACAAAAGGGGCGATTTCTATGTCGCCGTGGTCGAGAAACCCGGCCGCGCAGCGCTCGAAGTGATCAGCGAAATCTTGCCGGAGGTCATCAAGTCCTTTCCCTGGCCGAAGTCGATGCGTTGGGGCCGGCAGTCCAAAGACGCCGGCGCGCTGCGCTGGGTGCGGCCGCTGCACTCAATTCTCGCCACCTTCGGGCCGGAGACCGAGGAACCGGACATTGTGCCGTTCACGGTCGATGGCATGACGGCCGGCAACTTGACCCGCGGCCATCGCTTTCTTGCCCCGGACGCTTTCACGGTGCGCCGCCTCGCCGATTACACGGCAAAGCTCGACAAGGCCAAAGTGGTGCTCGATCCCGAGCGGCGGCGCAGCATCATCCTCACCGAAGCGAAGCAGCTTGCCTTCGCGCAAGGGCTCGAACTGGTCGAGGACGACGGCCTGCTCGCCGAGACGGCGGGGCTCGTCGAATGGCCGGTGGTTCTTATGGGCACGTTCGATCAAGCCTTCTTGCAGATTCCGGAAGAAGTCATTCGCGCCACGATCCGCAACAACCAGAAATGTTTCGTGCTGCGCGACGGTGCGCATGCCAAGCTGGTCAACCAGTTCCTGCTGGTCGCTAATCTCGAGGCTGAAGACGGCGGCAAGGCGATAGTCGCCGGCAACGAGCGGGTGATCCGCGCGCGGCTTTCAGATGCGCGGTTTTTCTACCAAACCGATTTAAAGACCAAGCTTGAAGATCGGCTGCCAAGCTTCAAGAACATCATTTTCCACGAGAAGTTGGGCAGCCAGGCCGAGCGCATTGAACGCATTGAACGATTAGCCGGCGAGTTGGCACCGCTCGTTGGCGCCGACG
>CATPBC010000382.1 GCA_955652195.1 uncultured Xanthobacteraceae bacterium
GCCAACCGCATGGCCGAGCGATCGGTCGACGTCGTGCGCATCCTGATGCAGCAAGGCCACATGGCGAAGATCACGGACACAATCGACGCCGACACTGCGCAATTGATCGCCGAAGAACTCGGTCACACTGTCCGGCGCGTAGCCGAGGCGGACGTCGAAGAAGGCATGTTCGACGCGCCGGATCCGGCGGAAAGCCTGCAGCCGCGCGCTCCGGTTGTCACCATTATGGGCCATGTCGATCATGGCAAAACCTCGCTGCTCGATGCGATCCGCTCCACCGAGGTCGCTGCCGCAGAGGCCGGCGGCATCACCCAGCATATCGGGGCGTATCAGGTGACCTCGCCCTCTGGCGGGCGAATTACCTTTATCGATACGCCTGGCCACGCCGCATTTACCGCGATGCGCGCGCGCGGCGCCAAGGTCACTGACATCGTGGTGCTCGTGGTGGCGGCCGATGACGGGGTCATGCCGCAAACAGTCGAAGCCATTCATCACGCCAAAGCGGCGAAAGTTCCGATCATTGTCGCCATCAACAAAATCGACAAACCGGACGCCAAGCCGGAGCGGGTGCGCACCGAACTGCTGCAGCACGAAATTCAGGTGGAATCGCTTGGCGGCGACGTCCTTGAGCTTGAAGTGTCCGCCAAGGAAAAGACCAACCTCGATAAGCTCCTCGACACCATTGCGCTGCAAGCCGAGCTGCTGGAACTCAAGGCTAATCCTAACCGTCCAGCCGAAGGCACTGTGATCGAGGCGCGGCTCGACCGCGGGCGCGGTCCGGTTGCCACCGTACTCGTACAGCGCGGCACCCTAAAGCCCGGCGACATCGTGGTGGCCGGCAGCGAGTGGGGCCGCGTACGCGCACTGGCCTCGGATACTGGCCATTCCGTCGTCGCGGCCGGGCCGTCTATGCCGGTGGAAGTGCTCGGCTTTAACGGCACACCGGAGGCCAGTGACCGGCTGGCGGTCGTTGATACCGAAGCGCGCGCGAGAGAGATCACGGACTATCGCGCCCGTCAGAAGCGCGAAAAGATGGCGGCGCGCCAGACCGGCATGCGTGGCTCGCTTGAGCAGATGATGAATCAGCTCAAGACCACCGGACGCAAGGAATTCCCGCTGGTCGTCAAAGGCGACGTGCAAGGCTCGATCGAAGCCATCGTCGGGGCTCTGGAGAAACTGTCGACCGACGAAGTAGCCGCCCGCATTATCTTTGCCGGCGCTGGCGGTATCACCGAATCCGATGTTACGCTCGCGGAAGCCTCAAGCGCCGCCGTGATCGGCTTTAACGTTCGCGCCCATAAGGAGGCGCGAGACGCCGCCGAGCGTGCCGGTGTCGAAATTCGCTATTACGACATCATCTACAATCTCGTTGATGACGTAAAAAAGGCGATGTCGGGATTGCTCGCGCCGACGCTGCGCGAGACCATGCTGGGCAATGCCGTCATTCTCGAAATCTTCAAAGTGTCGAAGGTCGGCAATGTTGCGGGTTGTCGCGTCACCGATGGCACCGTCGAGCGCGGTGCCAATGTCCGGCTCATCCGCGACAGCGTGGTCGTCCACCAAGGCAAGCTGTCGCAGCTCAAACGTTTTAAGGATGACGCCCGGGAGGTTGTTGCCGGTCAGGAATGCGGCATGGCATTCGAGAATTATCATGACATGAAGGTCGGCGACATTATCGAGTGCTACCGCGTGGAGACTATACAGCGGACGCTTTAGCGGCCGCCCTGCCCCGCTTCGTGCCGGGTGTCTGCGCCTCAATTTTCACGGCGACCGAAACGCGGATGGCCGCGGCAAAGCGGCCATGAGCGAAATTAATCTGGATTTGACTGATGACGCGCCGCCAGCATCGCGATCAACCGGCCGGAGTCTCGCAGCGGCAGTTGCGTGTTGGCGAACTGATCCGCCACGAACTCGCCGACTTGCTAGCGCGCGGCGAGGTTCATGATCCGGTCATCGAAGGTCACATGATCACGGTGCCCGAGGTTCGCGTTAGCGCCGATCTGCGATTGGCGACCATTTACGTCATGCCGCTTGGCGGGCGCGACGCGAAGGAAGTGATCGATGCGCTGGAGCGTAACAGCCGCTACGTCCGGGGCGAGATCGCGCGGCGCGTTAACCTCAAATTTGCACCTGAAATCAGATTTCGCATCGACGAGCGATTCGAGGAAGCAGAACGGATCGAGAAGCTTTTGCGAACGCCAGCGGTCCAACGCGACCTGAGAAGCCGCAACGACGAATAATGAGCAGCCCGAACGATTGTCCACGCAATTCCCGCGCAGTTTGCGACATCCGAAGCACGGTGTCCTAGGATTATGGTTTACCAAGAATGAATGCGCAGATCGGACCCCTCGGAAGTCGTCCGGACGGTGATGCGGGCGTTTCGCAACCTGCCCGCGCCAAGAGGCAAAAGCGCGATATTCACGGCTGGCTCGTTCTCGACAAACCTATCGGCATGACCTCGACCCATGCCGTTTCCGTCATCAAACATCTGTTCGCGGCGCGGCGCGCCGGCCATGCGGGAACACTTGATCCGCTGGCTTCGGGATGCCTGCCAATCGCGCTCGGCGAGGCAACCAAGACCGTGCCGTTCGTCGTTGACGGGCGAAAGACCTATCGGTTCGCGATTAGCTGGGGCGAGGAGCGGGATACCGACGATGCCGAGGGCCGAGTGGTTGCAGCGAGCGATAACCGTCCGGATCGAGCGGCCCTTGAGTCGATATTGGCGCGCTTTACCGGCAATATCGAGCAGGTGCCGCCGCGCTTCTCGGCGGTGAAACTCGGTGGCGAGCGCGCCTACGATTTGGCGCGTGACGGTGAAGCGGTCGAACTGGCGGCCCGGACGGTGGTGATTCATCGCCTAGCATTGGGGGAAATCCCCGACCCCGACCATGCCGTGCTGACCGCCGAATGCGGCAAGGGAACTTACATCCGCTCGCTGGCACGCGACCTTGGCCGGGCGCTGGGCGTATTTGGCCACGTCTCTAGCCTACGCCGGGACCGCGTTGGACCGTTCGGCGAGGCCGACATGATACCCCTGGAACAAGTGAAGTCTTTGTGCCATAGAGCGGCCACCGGCGAGGGACACTTCGCCGACGCGCTCCTGCCGATTGAGACCGCGCTGGACGACATCCCGGCGCTGGCCGTAAGCCCGGCAGACGCGGCAAGGCTCCAGAGGGGTCAAGCCGTATTATTGCGCGGACGGGACGCTCCCATAGTCCGCGGCGTGGTTCAGGTCGCTTCCGGCGGTCAATTGATAGCCATTGCCGAGGTCGAACGGGGCGAGATCATTCCCCGACGCGTGTTCAATTTAGCCGGCATCGCTGGTCGAGCCGGCAGAGATAAAGGTTGGTGAACGATGTCGATAACGACCGCGCGTAAAGCGGAGCTTATCAAAACTTATGCCGTCAAATCCGACGATACCGGTTCGCCCGAGGTGCAGGTTGCGCTGCTTTCGGAGCGTATCAACGATTTGACGGAGCACTTCAAGACGCATGTTAAGGACAACCACTCGCGGCGCGGGCTGTTGAAGCTCGTGTCGCAGCGCCGCCAGATTTTGGACTATCTCCGGCGCACCGACGATGCGCGTTACAAGGAGCTAATCGAGCGACTTGGCATTCGTCGTTGACGAAATTCGCGCGCGGAAGGAGCCCGCGTGCTCGGCGGCGCAATGATGCGCCCGCCATTACCCGGCAGTGAAACTGCCGATTCCTTGGACGGGACTATGCCCGTTCGTATGCAAGCAAGGTCCGAAGGCCATGGCAGGATCGCCGGACGCTGAAGATAGACCGCAGCGCTGCTGCGGCGACAGTGTCTCGCCGTCTTGCTCTTGGCTTTCGCACTTTCGCGAAAACCATGAAAGACAACCGCAATGTTCAATATTCATCGAGTACAACTGGACTGGGGTGGCCGCCAACTCACGCTAGAGACCGGCAGACTAGCGCGGCAGGCCGACGGCGCGGTATTCGCCTCTTACGGCGATACAACGGTCATCGCGACCGTCGTCGCCGCCAAGCAGCCGAAGGAGGGAATCGATTTCCTTCCGCTGACTTGTAACTATCAAGAAAAATATTATGCAGCCGGCCGTATCCCCGGCGGCTATTTCAAGCGTGAAGCGCGGCCGACTGAAAAAGAGACCCTGGTCTCGCGTTTGATCGACCGTCCGGTGCGGCCGTTGTTCGCCGACGGCTGGCGTTGCGACACTCAAGTCATCGTGACGGTGTTATCGCACGACCTCGAAAATGATCCCGACATTTTGGCGATGGTCGCGGCGTCGGCAGCGTTGACGCTGTCAGGCGCGCCGTTCATGGGGCCGGTTGGTGCGGCCCGCGTCGGCTTCATCAACAACGAATATGTGCTCAATCCGCAAATCGACGAAATGAGCGAAAGCCAGCTCGATCTGGTGGTCGCCGGTACGCAGGACGCGGTGCTCATGGTCGAGTCGGAAGCAAAAGAGCTGTCCGAGGAAATCATGCTCGGCGCTGTGATGTTCGGCCACCGCCACTTCCAGCCGGTGATCGAGGCCATCATCAAGCTTGCCGAGAAGGCGGCGAAAGAGCCGCGCGAGCTTGTCGTACCCGATGGCGCAGCGCTCGAAAAAGAGATGCGCGGACTGATCGAGAAGGATCTGCGCGCCGCTTACGCTATCGCCGAGAAGACGGAGCGTCACAAAGCGATCGACGGCGCAAAAGAGCGGGTGATGAACCATTTCTGCCCGCCCGAAGTCGAGCAGCCGAAATATCCGAAGCTGCAAGTCGCCGGCGCGTTTAAGGACCTCGAAGCCAAGATCGTGCGCTGGAACATTCTCGACAAGGGCACGCGCATCGACGGCCGCGACGTGAAAACGGTTCGGCCGATCAATTGCGAGGTCGGCGTGCTGCCGCGCACCCATGGTTCGGCATTGTTCACCCGCGGCGAAACCCAGGCGCTGGTGGTGTCGACGCTCGGCACCGGCGAAGACGAGCAATACATCGACGCCCTGCAAGGCACCTACAAAGAAACATTTCTACTGCACTACAATTTCCCGCCGTTCTCGGTAGGCGAGACCGGCCGGCTTGGGGCGCCAGGCCGCCGCGAGATCGGTCATGGCAAGCTCGCGTGGCGGGCCATCCGTCCGGTGCTGCCGGCACACACCGAGTTTCCCTACACGATTCGGGTCGTCTCGGAGATTACCGAATCAAATGGATCGTCCTCGATGGCGACCGTCTGCGGTACCTCGCTCTCGCTCATGGACGCCGGCGTGCCACTTAAGCGTCCGACCGCCGGTATCGCGATGGGCCTGATCAAGGAGGAAGATCGCTTCGCGGTTCTCTCCGATATTCTCGGTGATGAGGATCATCTCGGCGACATGGATTTCAAGGTCGCCGGCACCGAACGCGGCGTTACCTCGCTGCAGATGGACATCAAGATCTCCGGAATCACCGAAGAGATCATGCGGATCGCGCTTGGCCAAGCCAAGGACGGTCGGATGCATATCCTCGGCGAAATGTCCAAGGCCATTACCTCCGCTCGTGCGGAGCTCGGCGAACATGCTCCGCGCATCGAGGTGTTCTCGATTCCGGTCGACAAGATCCGCGAAGTCATCGGTTCGGGCGGCAAGGTCATTCGCGAAATCGTGGAGAAGACGGGTGCCAAAATCGATATCTCCGACGATGGCACCGTGAAGGTCGCTTCGGCCAAGGCAGAGTCGATCAAAGCGGCGATCAACTGGATCAAGTCGATCGCTTCCGACCCGGAGGTCGGGCACATCTACGAGGGCACCGTCGTCAAAGTGATGGACTTCGGCGCATTCGTAAACTTCTTCGGCGCCAAGGACGGGCTGGTGCATATCAGCCAATTGGCACAGCGGCGCGTGCAGAAGACTACAGATGTGGTCAAGGAAGGCGACAAGGTCAAAGTGAAGCTGCTCGGCTTTGACGAGCGCGGCAAAGTGCGCTTGTCAATGAAGGTGGTCGATCAGCAGACCGGCGAAGATCTCGAAGCCAAGCAGAAGGCGGAAGCTGGCGAGCAGCGCGAAGCGGCAGCGGGCGGCGCCGCGGAGTAGGCTGCAGCTTTCAATCCAACGAGGATGAAGAGCGGCGTTCTCGGACGCCGCTCTTTTTACTTGCGCTCTTTAGCTCAGACCAAGGTCTGCGAACGCGGCGACATGATGATCGGCTGCGCCTTGGGCGAAGCAGCAAAATGCGACATAGCTGATGCCGCGGTCCGCGGACGCCAATTCCGCCGCCACCGTACCAACGGCGATGCGCGCGGCGCGATCTGCCGGGAACCCATAGACACCGGTCGATATCGCCGGGAAGGCGATCGATCCGAGCCGATGTTTGCCAGCAAGATCGAGCGCCGTGCGGTAACAGGAGGCGAGCAGCTCGTCCTCCCCCGCCGCGCCGCCGCGCCAGACCGGGCCGACGGCATGGATCACGTGCTTGGCCGGCAACCGATAGCCCCGGGTGATTTTGGCGGAGCCGGTTTCACAACCGCCAAGGGTTCGGCATTCGGCAAGTAAATCCGGGCCGGCGGCGCGGTGAATGGCGCCATCTACGCCGCCGCCGCCGAGCAAACTGCGGTTCGCCGCATTGACAATGGTATCGGCGGTCAGCGTCGTGATGTCGGCCATGCAGACATCAAGCCGCGCCGCACCGACGACAGCGGTGATGAGCGGCGAGACAGCTGGGATGGCGGCGGACATGGTCGCCTATTTAAGACATGGCCGCCAATTTATCACGCCCACTCGGCTTGCGCCTCGGCGCGCAGGTCGACCGTGCTTTTTACCCCGATATCGTCAAAGTGCTCGTCGAGGAACCGGCGCGCCGCGCGCTTTCCGCTGACGTGGAGCATGTCGAAAAAATCGTAATCGGTCGAAAGCTTGCTGAATGCGTCGAAGTGCGTGCCGAAGCGATCGAGCACGATGCGGTGAATGTTGATGCGCCGATATTGTCCCGGCCCGATGCCGCGCGGCAACTTGCCTTGATCGATTAGGCGCGCCACGAAGTCGATGGCGCGATATTCGCCGATCAGCGACGAGTTGAAGGTGATTTCGTTGATACGGTTCATGATCTCGCTCGACGACATCGGCGTCGCTTGCCGAACCAGCGGATTGATTTGAACCACAAGCACGTCTTCCGTTGCTGTCGTGCGGAAGAACGGAAAGATCACCGGATTGCCGAGATAACCGCCGTCCCAATAGGGTACGCCATCGATTTCGACAGCACGAAATAGCAGCGGCAGACAGGCCGACGCCATAACCGCATCGGCGGTGATTTTGTCGCGCGAAAAAATCCGTACTCGGCCGGTCTGCACATTGGTGGCTGAAATGAAGAGTTGCAAATCGGTATCGGCGCGCAGCTTTTCGAAATCAACAAAGCGCTCGATCAGATCCTTCAGCGGATTGATGTTGAGAGGGTTGACATCGTACGGCGAAAAATAACGCGATAGAGCGTTGAACCAGGCCTGAGCGGGCGTGCCCTCGAGCGGCGTGAACGACAGCAGCCGCTCCACCACCGCGCGCTGCAGCACCGGCAGATTGCCGTTGCTCGACGCCGAACGCCAGAAATCGGCAAGCCGCTTCTGCGCCTCCTCGCGGCCGCCGCGGCACAGGCCATCTGCGAGCATGACGGCATTCATCGCTCCCGCCGAAGTGCCCGAAATGCCTTCGATGCTAAGCCGTTCATCGCTCAGAATTTGATCGAGCACGCCCCAGGTAAAGGCGCCATGCGCGCCGCCGCCCTGCAGCGCAAGATTGATGCGCTTTGTGGTGGACGAGGCTTTTTGCTCCGCCGCGCGCGTAGGCAGCAGTGAAGCCAAAATGTTTTTCATTGCGGGAGATCCTGTTCAATCTCGGTCAACGGAGGCTGCTAGCCGGGCAAAAAATTCGATTAGGTTCGCGTGATCGGATTATTGTCGCCTCCTACGCCGCCGCGAACCCCCGACGCCTCACATCCCGAAGCGACATTTCATTCCGCCGTCCAGCCGCCGTCGATCGAGAGATTCGCCCCGGTAATCGATTTCGCAGCGTCGGAGCAAAGATAGACGGCGAGGTCGGCAACCTCCTCGACAGTCACGAACTCTTTGGTCGGCTGCGCCGCCAACAGCACGTCGCGCTTGACCTGCTCTTCGGTCATGCCGCGGGCTTTGGCGGTGTCGGGGATCTGCTTCTCAACCAGCGGCGTCCATACGTAGCCGGGGCTGATGCAATTGCACGTGACGCCGAAGGTCGCAAGCTCGAGCGCGACTGTCTTGGTCAGTCCGGCAAGACCGTGCTTGGCGGAGACATAGGCGACCTTGAACGGCGAGGCGACGAGCGAATGCGCCGACGCTGTGTTGATGATGCGCCCCCATTTGCGCGATTTCATTCCCGGCACGGCAGCACGGACGGCATGAAAAGCCGATGACAAATTGATCGCGATGATCTGGTCCCATTTCTCGACCGGAAACTCCTCGATCGGTGAGACGAATTGAATACCGGCATTGTTAACGAGGATGTCCAGCGAGCCGAACGTCTGGTCGCTGGTGCGAACCATCTCCGTAATCTCAGGCGCCTTGGACATATCGGCGGGCGAGTAGATCGCCCTGACCTTGAATTCCTTCTCGATTGCCGCACGTTCTTTCTCGATTGCGTCTTTGTCGCCAAAGCCGTTGATGGTGATATTGGCGCCCTGGGCGGCGAGCGCGCGGGCGATCGCGAGGCCAATGCCGGACGTAGAGCCGGTTACCAGCGCTGATTTTCCTTGCAACATGTGGGTCCCCGATTGTTGAGGCGCCGTCGACGACAGCTAAGGTGTTTACAAGGAATGTGGGGCGCTTTTTGCTGCAGTGCAACATGAAACTTGGGCGCTTTAGCCGCTTTTTCTTGGCCTTCCCTTCCGGGTTGGCTTTTTTCGATTGGGCAGCGATCCGCTAAGGTAGCGGCTGCGCCGCAGACCCCAGAGGAATGCTAACCAGGCCATCATGTCGCCCGCAATTTTTCCCGCCCCCGACCACGACCATGAACGCTGCACGAGTGCCGCCATTGCCCACGCGGAAGCGCAATGCGCAACGCGCGCGCAGCGGCTTACACCGATGCGGCGGCAAGTGCTCGAAGCTTTACTGACAAGCCATCAGCCGCTTGGGGCCTATGAAATCATTGATCGATTACAACAGAAAAATCGTCCGGCGCCGATCACGGTCTACCGCGCGCTCGAATTTCTGCGCGAGAACGGTCTCGTTCATCGCATTGAGAGCCGCAACGCCTTCGTCGCTTGCGTACACAATCACGGCGGCGGCGATCTCGTCATTTTTCTGATCTGCGAACGCTGTGGAGCAGTCGGCGAAGTGCCCGGCGGCGCCGCCGCGGAAGCGCTCAAGGCGTCGTCGCGCGCGGTGGGATTCTCGCCGAACAGTCCGTTGATCGAAGTCCCCGGCATCTGCGCACATTGCCGGGCGCGATAAGCCGCTGTAGACCGATCGAAGTGGCCCCTCCTCCATCGTCGCGTCCGCTCGATGCAGTTGCGATTGCAGTGACAATCGGACTTTGTTTGAGCTGGGGCTTCAACAATGTCGCGATCAAGCTCGCGATCCACGATATTCCCCCGCTGATTCAGTCCTCGGCGCGTTCCTTGATCGCCGCATTCCTGGTCGGGATCTGGACGCAGGCGCGCGGGATTCCCTTGTTCAAACGCGATGGCACGCTGGGCGCTGGGATTCTGGCGGGCGTTTTGTTCGCGCTGGAATTTCTATTGATATATCGCGGTCTAGTTTGGACCACGGCGACGCGCGGCGTGCTGTTTCTTTATCTCGCGCCGTTTTTTGTCGTGATTGGCTCGCGCTGGCTGGTGCCTGGCGACCATTTTCGCCTCTCGCAATGGCTTGGGTTATTGCTGTCGTTCCTCGGCATCGTGATTGCGTTTGGCCTGCCGACGCCGGCATCAGATCCGCGACAAATTTTGGGCGACCTCATGCTGGTCGGTGGCGCTGCGGCATGGGCAGCAACCACACTCATCATCAAAGCAAGCGCGCTCAACCGGATCAGCGCTGAAAAGACCCTGCTCTACCAGCTTGTCGTTTCGGCGCCGCTCCTCGGCATCGGTGCGATCATCTTCGGCGAACGTATGGTTGGTGCGCCGTCGGCTTTGGCGTTCGGCGCGTTTGCCTATCAGACGGTCTATGTAGTCAGCATTACTTTCACGATCTGGTTCGTCCTGGTGGTCCGCTATTCGGCTGCGCGTCTATCGGTCTTCACCTTCCTGGCGCCGCTTTTTGGCGTGGCCGCGGGTCACTTCGTTCTCAACGAACCATTGACGCCCGCCTTCGCCGTCGCCGTGGCGCTGGTGGCCGCCGGGCTCCTCCTCGTCAACCGGCCCCAGTGACGCTATATCCATGACGTTACGGCGCAGCTTCAGCCTCCCCCTCGAATGGAACCCATGACGCAAGCCACTGAATTAACTAAGGAATTATCAATGGCCTCGTTTTCCGGCCCAGCCGCAAGGCACCGAACGATCGCCGTCGCAGTCGGCAAGGTGACCGTCGGCGGCGGCGCGCCGGTTGTGGTCCAATCGATGACCAACACCGACACCGCGGATGCCGAGGCGACGGCAAAACAGGTCGCTGACTTGGCGCGCGCCGGCTCGGAGATCGTGCGCATCACAGTGGATCGCGACGAAGCGGCCGCTGCTGTCCCGCATATCAAGGACCGGCTGGTCAAGATGAACGTCGACGTGCCGATTGTCGGCGATTTCCATTACATCGGCCACAAGCTCCTGGCGGACCATCCCGCCTGCGCCGAAGCGCTCGACAAATACCGCATCAATCCGGGCAATGTCGGCTTCAAAGAGAAGAAGGACCGCCAGTTCGGCGCGATCGTGGAGACTGCGATTCGTCACAGCAAGCCGGTGCGCATTGGCGCCAATTGGGGTTCGCTCGATCAGGAACTGCTCACCCACCTTATGGATCTGAACGCGCGATCCAATCATCCAGTCGACGCCCGTGACGTCACACGCGAGGCGATGGTGCAGTCGGCATTGCTGTCGGCCGCACGCGCCGAAGAGATCGGATTGCCGCGCTCAAAAATCATTCTCTCGACCAAAGTGTCGGCGGTCCAAGATCTGATCGCAGTTTATAGTGAACTGGCGCGGCGGTGCGATTACGCCTTGCATCTCGGCCTCACCGAAGCCGGCATGGGTTCGAAGGGCATTGTTGCTTCGTCGGCCGCTATGGGCGTGTTGTTGCAGCAGGGCATCGGGGACACGATTCGCATATCGCTGACCCCCGAGCCAAACGGCGACCGCACGCTCGAGGTCAGGGTCGCACAGGAATTGCTGCAGACCTTGGGCTTGCGCACTTTCGTGCCGCTCGTCGCCGCCTGTCCGGGCTGCGGCCGCACAACCTCGACAACTTTCCAGGAGCTCGCCGCCAATATTCAGAGCTTCATCCGGGAGTCGATGCCCGAATGGAAGACCCGCTATCCCGGCGTGGAGGGGCTTAACGTCGCGGTGATGGGCTGCATCGTCAACGGGCCCGGCGAATCCAAGCATGCGGATATCGGCATCTCGCTGCCGGGCACCGGTGAGCAGCCGACGGCGCCGGTATTCATCGACGGCAAAAAGGCAATGACGTTGCGCGGCCCGACCGTGGCTGCGGATTTCAAGAAGATCGTCGTCGAATACATCGAGCGGCGATTCGGATCGTCTGCTCGACAAACCGCGGCTGAATAATTTTCACTCGAAACAGTTGAGCTGTCTCTTGAGCCTTTAAGAGAACGC
>CATPBC010000383.1 GCA_955652195.1 uncultured Xanthobacteraceae bacterium
GCCCAGGGTTTGGCCGGGTGAAAGTCGAGATGGCGCGGACCGAAGCCGAGACCATTGCCGGGCGCGATCGACGCCGAGTTTCGCAACACGCCATTCTCAAATGCGAATGTCTTGATCGCGCCGGGATCCTCCGGCTTGTTCGTTGTGGCGTGGTTGCCGCGCGTCACCAGCACGACGCAGCGATTCGACGGCGTCGCCAGAATCTGATGCGCATAGATGCCGGTATCGAGATCCGGTGGCTGCTTCACAGGTGCGCCGATGCTGCCGGCGTCAGTAAGGCGATGCACGGTCAGGCCGCTCGGATTGTTATAGGCTGTGAGCAAATAGCTGCCGCTTCGATCGACGCTGGCATGGATGGGCCGCGACGGCAGCGCTGCGGGTTCGCCATGCGGGCTTAAGCCGCCGGTTGTCGGATCGATGAGGAAGGCATTGGCAAAATGCTTGTCGCCAGGAATGCCGGGGCCGCCATTACTGGAAACGACATAAAGAAAGCGACGCGACGGATGCGGCCAGGCATATTGGATGTTCGCCGGAACCGTGGTCGCACCGCGCTCGCGTAGCTCCGCGCCGTCGGCGTCGACATCGAACAGTTTCAAGAGCGGTCCGACGCTCGCGTAATAGACAGTTCGCGAATTGGCTGCAGTCATGGGATCAAGCCATGAATTTATTTGATCGGACGTGGCTGTGCGCGCGCACTTAATCAAATCGCCACAACCGCGTCCATGGTGACGCGCGCCGGCGCCAGCGCGGCACTGAGCTTCGGCAGCTGATCGCGATCGCAGAAGGCTGGAATTACGGTCCGCGCCTGTACGTTCCGCACCAGGGTCACCGTGTCGGATAGGCGCGGATGGACGTTCCAGCGCATGGTCTGCGCGCGACCGCTTTTGCTCAGCCGCTCCGCCGGCGTGTTAGGATTGATATAGCCGGTGAAGAGGATCGCGATTTCGCCTGAGCGCTCGAATTCCGGCAGCAAGCGTGCCGTCGCGCCGGACGCGCCATCGGCCGATGCGGCGAGCATCACGCCGCGCGGGCCGTCGATCGGCTGCGCGATTTGGGCAAGCCGCTCAATCTGTTGAACAAGACCGTCGCCGAGAGAAACCTTGGCAGCGTCGGCAAGCTGCCGCAGTGCTTTCCGCATGGCATCGTCGATGAAAATATCGCGCAAGCCGTGCCGCATCAGCTCGAGCGCAATCTCCGGCCCACGGCCATTGGCCGGCACCGGCAACAGTAGCGGCCCTTTGCCGAGATGGGTTGCAAGCTCACTCCAGGATTCCGCTAATGGTCTTTGGTAATCGCTATAAGAGCAATCGATCAGTGCGGTCGCGGACGCGCGCGCCGGCGGATCGTAGGCATAGAGAACCGACTCCGCCGAATAGTCGCCGGTATAAAGAAAGCCATTGCCGATCGTGAAATTGAGCCAGATGCCGCCCGGCGCATGGCCGTTGCGTCCGGTCTCAACCGCAATGCCAAGCACCTCGCTCATCCCCTGGACGGGCAGTGTGCGTGCGGTGAGTCCCTTGGGCAGAGCGCCGGCGACGATTTCGGTAGCATAAACCGGTGGATTACCGAGCTGTGCCAGAAGCGACAGCCCGCCGATATGGTCCTTATGGCCGTGGCTGAGGATCAGCGCGTCTGCTGGCGCGATTGCGGCCACATCGGGCAGGCATCCCGGCGGCGGGCCCTCGCCGAGGTCAATCACAAGGCGTTTGCCCCGGGCTTCGATCGCAAAGCACGCCGGACCCTTTTTGCCGACGCCGGAAATGAGTCGCAGCAATGGCCGATTCTGGTCCATTATTTTTTCAATTCCAATTCGTTTGGCCGCGGCCGCCCGCCCAGATTGACAAGCCTGTGAAGCACCCCTAATCAACCGCGAGCTTAGGAAACCGTGCCATGAAAGTCCGCAATTCTCTCAAGTCGCTGCGCTCCCGGCATCGCGACAATCGTATCGTCCGGCGCAAAGGACGTGTCTATGTGATCAATAAGACGCACCGTCGGTTCAAGGCCCGCCAGGGTTGAGCAAGGGTGCCTCGATCTTGCCTGACCGAGCAGCCTGACCGAAACAGTTGCCATCCGGCGCGTGGGTCCAGTTCGTTTTAGCGGTGCGCCACCTCATTTCGAGCAGTTTTACCGCTTGCCGCGTCGCCGCGGACGAATAGATTTACCGGTATGAACCTACGATTCCCGGTTCTTGTTACCGCCGCGCTGGCGCTCGCGGCTCATTCATCGCTCGTTTCATCGTCTTTGGCGCAAGCGCAAAGCCCGCGCGAGTGGCCGTCGCCGCCGGCCGACCCGCCGCAGGGTGGCCGCGGCGGTTCGACGTTCAGTCTCGATACCCTGTTCAATGCGCTGAAAATTGCGCCGGACGAGGCGACCGCCAAGGCGATTGAGGATCGCATTTGGGCGATCTGGATATCCTCCGGCAGCGATACCTGTAATCTTCTAATGAGCCGCGTGAAGGATGCCACGGATGATCGGGACTACGATTTTGCGATCAAGCTTTTGGATGCAATCGTCACGATCAAGCCCGATTACGTCGAAGCCTGGAATCGGCGCGCGACTCTGCGCTACATCAAGCACGATTACGGGCTCGCGCTCGCCGACATTCGTGAGGTGCTGGCGCGCGAACCGCGCCATTTCGGCGCCCTTGCCGGCCTCGGGCTGATCCTGCAAGACATCGGCGACGACAAGCACGCGCTGCAAGCTTATCAGGCAGCGCTGGCGATCGATCCGCACCTGCGCAATCTGTCGGACATTGTCAAAACGCTGCGCGAGAAGGTCGAGGGGCGGGACATCTGATCAAAGTTTTTCGCTCCAGCCGCGGCGTGATTGTGATCGCTGCGCCGCCCGCAAACTATTTTCCCAAAAATCTGATGATGAAAGCGCAATGAGCATCGACGAGGATAAACGCGTTATCCGCGAACTGGTGGAGAACTGGGCGGTCTGGCGCGACGCACGGCTGTGGGATCGTTTCCGCACGGTTTGGCATGACGACGGGCGCATGATGGCGACCTGGTTTCAAGGCAGCTTCGAGGAGTTCATCAAAGCAAACCAGGACGGCTGGGCGCGCGGCGTGCGCATTCTGCATTTTCTCGGCGGTAGCGCCATCGAAGTCGCCGGCGCGCGCGCGATCGCGCAGACTAAGATGACGATCTCGCAGCGCGCCCCGGTCGACGGCGTCATCTGCGACGTCGTCTGCACCGGACGCTTTTACGATTTTTTCGAAAAGCGCGACGGCCGTTGGGGCCTGGTGCTGCGCCGGTTGGTTTACGAAAAGGACCGCCTCGATCCGGTCGATCCGTCGGCCAAGCTCGCACTCGATCGGACGCTGCTCGAGCGTTTTCCGGAGGGCTATCGGCACCTTGCTTATTTGCAGACTAAGATCGGCTACAAAGTCAAAACCGACATGGCGGGCCTCGAAGGGCCGGAACTGGACGCGCTCTATGCACAAGGCGCCCGCTGGCTCAAGGGCGAAGCACTGTAATTTGTATCCTCTCCGCTCACGGGGAGGATAAGTTGCACACGCTCACCCTCATCGCCGTCGTTCTCGCCGTCGGCGCGCTTGTCACCCTCATTGGCGCATGGCTGATCGGCCGGGCGCATCCGCCGCGCGGACGCTTCGTCAAAGTTCGGCACTTGCGCCAGCACGTCGTCGAACTGGGCGCAGGTCGACCGGGCGCGCCGCCGATCGTTCTTATTCATGGCGCCGGCTGCAATCTCGAAGACATGCGGCTGGCGCTGAGTGAGCGTCTTGCTGCACGCCACCGGGTTATTTTGATCGACCGCCCGGGAATGGGATGGAGCAAACGAAGGAGCCGCGCCGGCAGTTCGCCGCGCTACCAAGCGGTAATCCTACGCGAGATATTGGAGCGGCTCGGGGTCGAGCGGGCAATCATCGTTGGCCATTCCTGGGGCGGTGCGCTGGCGGCGAGTTTCGCCCTTGATCATTCCGATCGCACGGCGGCGCTGGCTTTGCTCGCCCCGCCGCTCTATCCGTTTGCCCGCGGCACGACCTGGCTCTACGCGCTGTTCGCCACCCCGGTCTTCGGCTGGATTTATGCGCGCACGCTGGCGCTGCCGCTCGGCTTGCTCTTCATCGGCCTTGGGATGGCATCGGCCTTCCTGCCGCAATTGCCGCCAGCCAATTATCTCAAGCGCTCGGCCGGGCTCCTTTTGCTGCGGCCGTCGACGTTTCTCGCCAACGCGCGGGATGTAGCCGATCTTACCAGCAATCTCGAGCCGCAGGTCGCCCGCTATCCCGAACTTGCCAGGCCGCAAGTTGCTATGCCGATTGTCGTTGTGAGCGGCAACATGGATTTTGTCGTCGCGCCGAAGCCGCATGCCGTTGCTTTCGCTACGGCTGTGCCGCGCGCCAGACTGGTCATGCTTCCGGGCATCGGGCACATGCTGCATCACGCGGCGGCGGATCGGGTCGTTGCGGAAATCGAGGGACTTGCGACAATGATAGTCTCGCCGCTGGCGTGATGGATGTAATGCTGCCATGGAATTGAGCCTGTGGGATTTGAGCGTGTCGGAATTGAGCGTGTGCGAATTGAACGTGTGGCTTGGGATCGGACTTCGCAGTGTTAAAGCGCCCGACGCGGGTCTTGCAGCGGATCGGCGCTGATGGTCCCCTATATCCACGCGCGCAATGTCAACCTGACGTTTCGGCCGCCGAACCGGGCACCGATATCCGCGCTCGATGGCTTTGATATCGATGTCGAGGAAGGCGAATTTTTATCGATCGTCGGACCGTCCGGCTGCGGCAAAAGCACCTTCCTCAATATCCTCCTCGGTCTGCTCAAGCCCGATTCCGGTGAAGTGCTGATGCACGGCAAAAAGATTACCGGGCCCGGCAGCGATCGCGCCATGGTTTTTCAGGAATTTGGGCTGCTGCCGTGGCGCACGGTGCAAAATAATATCGAGCTCGGCCTCGAACTGAAGCGGACCTCTGCGGCGAAGCGTCGTACCGTCGCTGAGCGGCTCGTCTCGCTGGTAGGGCTTGGCGGGTTCGAAAATCATTATCCGCACGAACTATCCGGTGGCATGAAGCAGCGCGTCGGACTGGCGCGGGCTTTAGCGACCGATCCCGACGTGCTGCTGATGGACGAACCGTTCGCCGCGCTTGATGCGCAAACCCGCGACCTGATGCAGGTCGAACTCTTGCGGATTTGGCGCGAGGCGCGCAAGACGGTGCTGTTCGTCACGCACCAGATCGACGAGGCAATCTACCTTTCCGACCGCGTGATGGTTATGAGCAAGCGTCCGGGTCGGGCCAAAAAGTCTTTCATCGTCGAGCTCACGCGACCGCGTGAATATGAGATGCGGGTGACGCCGGAATTCAACGATCTCAAGCTTGAAATCTGGAACACGCTCAAAGACGAAATCGTGGTTTAGGATCGTGGCAGCGCAAGATTTACCTCACGCGAGCTTTATCGAACGCTATCGCAACGCGGTATTGGGCGGGCTTGCCGTACTATTGTTCTTCGTCGCGTGGCAGGCGTTATTTTTGATTGTGCCATTCAACCCGCTCTTTATCACCAAGCCGAGCCTGATCGCGACGGGCTACGTCGATCTCCTCGAAAGCGGCGATTTGCTTCACGATCTGGCCGTGAGCGCCGTTCCTTTTTTCCTCGGCTTGTTCGCGGCGGTGATCGTTGGCGTGCCGCTCGGTATCGTCATGGGCTGGCGCGTGCGAATAGGCTATGCGCTCGATCCCCTGATGACCGTGTTTTACGCGAGCCCACTGGTTGCGCTGGCTCCTTTATTGGTGATTTTCTTTGGTGTCGGCACAGCGGGAAAGACGATCATCGTATTTTCCCTCGCCGTGTTTCCATTCATCTTCAATGTCTCGTCGGGGGTGCGTGCCGTCGACCGCCTCCTCGTCAATGTCGTGCGTTCGCTGGGCGGCCGCGAGCGCGACATTTATTTGAAGATCCTTTTTCCAAGCGTGCTGCCCTATATTGTCGCGGGCGCGCGCATCGCCGTCGGCCGTGCCCTGATCGGTGTTCTGGTCGGTGAGTTCTTCGCCGCATCCGAAGGCATCGGCCACGCCATTTCGCGCTTCGGTGACATCTTTGCCATCGACCGTATGTTTGCCTGCATTCTCACGGTGATGGTCATCGCCGTGGTGCTGACCGAAGGCATTCGCTGGGCGGAGCGTGCCGCGTTCCCGTGGCGTGTCGGGCGATAAAAGATGGCCGAGACTCAAGCCCTTGATCTCGATCTCAGCGCGGTTGGCTCGGCGCGCGTCGTGACGTCAGCGTTCAAGCAGCGCGTCGAGTCGATGGCGCTCGGGACCGCGGTCATCGTTCTTCTGCTGATCATCTGGGAATTGCTGCCGTATTTCGTGTCCATGAAGCAGGGTACGAGGCTGTTCTTCACCGTTCCCAGCCGGATCCTCGCCACGCTCTGGCAGATGTTTGCTAGCGGTTCGATCTGGGCGCCGCTTGGGGTGAGCGCCACCGCATTCGCAATCGGACTTGCCTTGGCCATCGCCGCGGGGCTGCCGCTCGGAATCCTGCTTGGCCGATCGAACACGCTGAACGCGATGTTCGATCCCTTCATCACCGCTTTCAATGCGACCCCGCGCTTGGTTTTCCTGCCTTTGCTGATGCTGTGGCTCGGCATCGGAGTGTGGTCGAAAGTTGCCATCGTGTTCCTTGGTGCTTTGTTTCCGCTCTTGATCAATACGCACGAAGGCGTGCGGAACGCCGACAAGCTCCTGATCAATGTCGTGCGATCGTTCGGCGCCAAGGAATGGGACGTCGCGCGGCTCGTCGTCATACCCAATTCGCTGCCGTTTATCGTCGTCGGACTACGGCTCGCAGTCGGTCGCGCGATTCTCGGTGTTGTAGTCGCCGAGTTTTTTGGTGCGCAGGACGGACTCGGCGTGCTCATGGTGCGCGCCGCAAGCAGCTTCAATGTCGATGTCGTGTTCGCCGGGTTGATTATCTTTGCCGCGCTGTCGCTGATTATGACCGGTTTGGTCAAGCTCGTTGAGGAACGGATGAACCGCTGGCGGCCGCAGCGCGCCGCCACGGAATGAGCCGCTGCGCGAACGGTTGCTTCAGTTCGATTTCGTTGGCGGAGCGATCGTAGCCGGTATGTAATTCATTTCCTTGAGCGTCGAATCGAGCATCGCACGGGCCAAAAACTGCTCCGGATCGGGCAGCGGTTTGTCCTGCGGCCACTGTCGCGCGGCGATCATGGTGAGCCGGCGTGATTCCAGCAGTTCACGGAACAGGTCCGGCGGCACCTCGGCGCCGAATGAATCGTGGAGCTGATCCCAGATGAGGGCGGCCTCTTCGTCGGATTTGATGCTACCGATATGATGCTCCATCACCTTGATCGAACCTTCTTTGTTGGTGCGGAAGTACATCACCGCCTTGGCAATGGCGCGAATGATTTTCTTCGCCGTGTCCGGATGTTGCTCGACGAGGCTTTGCATGCACCACACCGTGCCGCCAGCCCTCGGGATATAGTCGCCGGTGCGCAGCAATATTTTCAGGCCGGCCTTCTCGGCGACGACAGCATGGGGGATGGATAGCGACGCGCCCACAATGTCGTTGTTGATCATGGCGGCGATGCGCTCGGGCTCGCCTTGGAACGAGATCACCTTGTAATCCCTGCCGGAGTCCATCTGGTAGAAACGGTGAAGAACCGCTTGCGCCTCGTCGTAATCGGCACCGCCAGGCCGTCCCAGGCCCAGTGTTTTGCCTTTGAGGTCTGCCGGTTTGCTTATGTCCTGTCGCGTCGTCACGGTCCATTGTGATTTGAGCGATTCGCCGACGATGTACATGATCTTGGCGCCGCTCAGCGCCGCTTGTGCGCCGCCCGACGGGATCGGAGCGCAATCGAGATTGCCGGAAATCACCGCGGACACCATAGAGCTCGCCGGCAACTCCACCAGCGTAGCGTCGAGGCCTTCTGCTTTGAAGAAATCTTGGTCGAGAGCGACATAGGTCGGAATGTGGAAGCCGTCACCGCCGATCACTTTTCCCATCGTCAGCTTGGTCTGCGCGCTGGCGCTTGGCGCCGGCACGATGGCAAAGCCCATAGCCAAAGCGAGGGTTGCAGCGGAAGCAAACATCAATTCGAGCACGCGCATGTGACTCTCCTCATTGACCGACAGCGAGTCGCGGGACGTGAAAATCGTGCAGCCTGAACGGAGCGGGGTTAGAACGGCGAGGGCGGCAGCTTAACACAGGATTGGTTTTCGACAGCAGTGCTTGAATCGCGGCGGCCCGTAAATAATCCCGCCGATATGCAGCCCTTGCCTATGCTCGCGACATCGCGACAATATGCTGCCATGAGCTGCTGCGATGAAACCACGGCCCGCGTGCCCGGCACCGATTTTTCACGGCGCTCATTGCTCAAGGGCGCGACGATTGCCGCAAGCGTAATTCCGACGGCGCGGCCCGGCGTTTCGGTGGCGCAAGGGGTGCAAGGGCTGCAAGGCCGGCAGATCAAGCTCGCTTATTGCAGCCAGCTCTTATGCGGGGTGCCGTATGAAGTCGCGCGCGCCGACGGATACTTCAAGAACCACGGCCTCGATGTGCAGCTCGTCTATACCCGCGGCGGTAATGCGGCGATGCAGGCGCTGATCGGCGGCGCGGTCGACTACGCAGCCACCGCTTTGGATGTCGCCATGCAAGCCTATGTCAATGTCGGCGCCGATATCCGTCGCTTTGCGGTTACCGGACAGCTGCCGCTGTTCGCC
>CATPBC010000384.1 GCA_955652195.1 uncultured Xanthobacteraceae bacterium
CGATGGCAAGGGGCTGCGGTCGGCAAGTTCCATCTGGCGATACGCAAGCTTCTCCATCAGCTCGGCTCGCACGCCGCGATGGGCGGCGTCCTCGAATAAATTGTCCATTTCGTGAGGATCGCTCTGCAGGTCGTAGAGTTCCCCATAAGTATCATCTTGGGCGATCGTCATCCGCCAGCGCTGTGTGACGAGCGTGCGCATCCGCGATCCCGAAGGTAATCCAAATACGGCGCGCTGCTGGTCGTCCTCAATCACCATCGAGTCACGCGCAACGATCGCAGTTGCGCCCTCTAGAATCGGCAGCAGGCTCACGCCTTGGATGCCGTTGTAGGGCTGTACCTTAGCGCGATCGAGAATGGTCGAGGCAATGTCGAGCGTGCCGGCGAGCACATCAGTGCGCCGCGCCGCGCGTGTTCCAGGCTCAGCCCAGATCAACGGCACATGGGTGATACTCTCGTAATGCGCCGGACCTTTCAGGAGTAACCGGTGGTCCCCGAGAAAATCGCCGTGATCGGTGGTGAAAATGACGACCGTGTTGTCGGCCAATCTGCAGGCGGCGAGCCTCTCGAGCACACGCCCAATAGCGTCGTCGATCATCGCGATCATGCCACAGCTCAGCGCCATCGCTTCGCGGGCTTCGCGTTCGTTGACCGCGAAGGCGGCCTGGCTGGCAGTATCTGCCTTGCCGTTCTCGCGCCGCGCCGTTGCCCAGCTCACTGGTCGCGCCAACGCCCGGTTGTCAAGTTGGAAACTAGGCGGCAGCGGCATGTCCTGCGGGTCGTACATCGACCAGTAGTTCCCGGGCGGTGTAAACGGATGGTGCGGGTCAGGAAACGAGGTCATCAGGAAGAACGGCTTGTCGCGATTGCCAGCGGCGTAGCGGTCGAGCCATTCGCAGCTTTTGTCGGCGACATAGGTGGTTGGATAAAGCTCTTCCGGAATTGGTGTCCGGAACGCCTGCGGGCAAACGTAATCGTGCAGCAGCTGGTTCGCACGGTCACGCAGCGCGTCGGCGTCAGGCCGCCGCGATTTCAGCCACACGTAATAGTGCCCACCAACTTGATCCCCGTGTCCGGTGCAGAGATCAACGTGCTCGAAGCCGTAGAACGGAAGCTGCAACGAAAAATCGTGCCCGGCCTCCCAGCGCTTCGGGTGTTCCTGGTCGTAGGGTCCCTCGAAGGCGGCCTTGCACGCCTCGGCAAAACTTGAATCGAGCACCTGGTCGCCTGGACGCGGCGAAGGGCGCTTGAGAATGGCCGGCTGGCTGGTGAAATTCTGTAAATGACTCTTGCCGACGAGCGCGGTCGAATAGCCAGACGCCCGTAGCGCATCGACAAAGGTGTTCGCACGCAGGGACAGTGGCAATCCGTTGCTGCGCGCTCCGTGCACCGAAGGCATCCGCCCCGTCATTAGAGTTGCACGGTTCGGCATGCAGACTGGCGTCGCTACGTAAAACCGCTCGAACCGTATGCCGTGCGCCGCGATCGAATCGATGTGTGGCGTCTTGAGCACGGGATGGCCGTAACAGCCCAGATAGTCAGCGCGATGCTGGTCGGTGATGAATAGGAGAAAATTGGGCCGCGTCACGCGTTGTTCTTTCTGAACGTCACTCGGCATGGATGTTGGCCGTTACGATAGCATCTCGCCACTTGGCTATATCGTTCGCGATTTTCTGGACCAGATCAGAACCTGACACCCACTCGCGAGTCAGCCCAAGAGCCAAGAGCGTGGGCTGCAGCTCCGGATCTGCAAAAATCTTCTTGAACTCGTCATGCAGGGTGTTGATCACCGAAGCTGGCGTGCCGGCTGGCGTAAACAGTCCGTACCAAGCGGAAATGACAAGACCCGGATAGCTGGTGACAAGCGGAATTACTCCCGGCAGCAGCGGTGACGGCTCCGATCCTGTTACGCCAAGCGCATGGACGGTGCCGGCCTTGATTTGCGGCAGCGCCACACCGATCGGGCCGCAGAACATGTTTACATTGCCGGCTAAAACCGCATTCATGGCCGTTGCGGCGCTCGTGTAGGGCACGTGGATCATGTCGATGCCGGCCTGACGCTTGATCATTTCACCGCACATGTGGGCGGGCGAGGCATGCCCAGCCGAAGCGAAGGTCAACGTTCCAGGTTTGGCCTTGGCCGCCGCAACCAGCTCTGCCATCGACTGGATCCCGGTTCCCGGATTCACGACGAGTACGTTGTCGCTTTTGACGACCGCAGCGATCGGGATCAGATCATGCTGCGGATCGTAATTGAGCTTGAGCAACGCCGGTGCCATGGTGATCGGCAGGTCGACGGTAAACAGAAGCGTGTAGCCGTCTGGAGGCGCTCTCACGACCGCCTCAGCTCCAATTGTTCCAGTTGCGCCGGCGCGGGTCTCTACCACGACGGGTTGTTTCAAATCGTCCGATAGTCTCTTTCCGGCTAGTCGCGCCAATGCGTCATTTGGGCCGGCAGAAAAAGGAACCATGAAATGGATTGGCCGCGTCGGATAGGCTTGCGCTCGTGCAATCTGCGAGACGGCGGGTAGCATCGCGACCCCAGATGCGAGATGCAGGAACCGTCGTCGGTCACGTTGCATGGTGTCCCTCTTTTGATTGCGGCATCAACTGCAGAAGGAGCGCGTGCGACCGCGCCACATGCCGTTCGGACCACTGTCGCTACGACGAGACCTTAAACACGACATCGTGCTCGCGCGTGTGCTCGACCACCTTTAGGGCGAAATGATCGTCCGGTCCGACCTCGGTTGTCGGCGCATGATTAACCTCGAGGGACTCAACCTTCTGGCTGAAATCGGTTGTGTGTCCGCGGACCTGGATCACATCGCCAAGGCGCAATTTACAGCCGGCATCGAGCCGCGCGGTAGCCACTGAAAGGTGGCTGTAGAAGTGAGTCACAACGCCGATACGCTGCTCCGCTGAAGTGGATTGCGCGGGCCGGCTTGATATCGATCTCGTCGTTTCGGGCTTTGCCCGTTGGCTGAGTGGCTTCGGCGTGACCGCGGCTTTCCGGATTGGCCTGGCTTTCTTCAGTGATGCTTGGCGGCGCGCCATCTTTTTCGCTGGCTTTTTTGTGATTGTCCTATTTTTTCTAGCTGTGCTGGTCTTTTTGCGTGTGGACGCCTTGGCGGAGACTTTCTTGCGTTTTGCCTTTGTTTTGGCTGTTGCTTTCTTTCTCGTCGCCATTAAAGCCTCCCTGGACGTTGAAACCGTCGGATCGGTTCCCAATAAGAAAGTAAGTCAATGGCACTGCGGAAATTTGTGGAACGTAATTTACGGAATTTAATCCGAGAGGCTAAAAAATCTACTCGGCTTTGATACCAGCCGCGCGAATGACTTTGCTCCACTTTTGTGTCTCGTCGGCGATGAGTCTGCCGAAGTCGGCCGGTGAGCCCGTGAGCAGCATGCCGCCCATATCAGCGAGCCGAGCATCGATCGTGGAATCGGCAAGGCCCGCATTGGTTTCCCGGTTAAGACTCTCGATAATTTCGGGGGGTGTCCCCTGCGGCGCTGCGATGCCGAACCAGGAACTCGCCTCGTAACCCGATAGGAAATCGCTGACGCTCGGGATGCCAGGCAGCGCGTCGGAGCGCTTGATCGTCGTCACCGCCAGCGGCCGCAGCTGGCCGGCGCGGATATGTCCGATCGATGCGGTCATAGTCGCGAACCCGACCTGCACTTGGCCGGCAATCAGATCGGCCATGGCGGGCCCATCGCCGCGATAAGGCACGTGCTGAAGGTTTGCGCCGGTCATCGTATTGAACAATTGGCCGGCCAGATGGCTCGCGGTCCCGATCCCTGCCGAGGCAAAGCTGAGCTTGCCTGGATTGGCCTTGGCGTACGCGATCAATTCTGGAATGGTCTTTACCGGAATCGACGGGTTGACCTCGACTACGTTGGGAACGCGCACCACGCCCGCGATCGGCGCAATGTCGTGAAGGAAATTAAAATTGAGATGCTGATAGAGCGTGGCATTGGCCGCGACCGCCGGTGGGACCATGAGGAGCGTATAGCCGTCGGGAGCCGCCTTCACGACCGTTTCGGCGCCAATATTGCCGCCGGCGCCGGGCCGGTTCTCGACGACGAATTGCTGCCCCAACCGTTGCGATAGCCATTGTGCCATTAGACGGGCGAGAATGTCACTCGTGCTTCCGGCAGCGAAGCCGACCACGATCTGCACCGGTCGCGTTGGATAGCTTTGCGCCCGAGCAAAGCGCGAGACAGCTGGGAGCGCGGTAGCACCCGCTGCCAGATGCAAGAATTTGCGACGGGAAAATCTCATAACCGAACCAAAACGGAAACCACCTTTAGCTCGCATTTGTCAGAGCCTGCCGACCGATATAAGTGATGTTGTACAGCACCGCGTTCGCGTTCACGGCGTGTTCCGTCACGTATCGCTCTTCAACTAAGCGAGCGAGCCCGAGATGATAAGATGATGCTCTAACGATGCGACCGTGCTCTCCCGCCGCTCTCAGTGCTTTCAGAAACCAAATCTCGTCCCTCGTTAAATCGATGATCATTCAGCGACCTCACGGTACGCAGGTTACGCTCCAAGCACAGCCTTTAATAGAGCGAGCCGCATCGAAATAGGCAGCATGTCGCTTAGACTTCCGCATTTAGACGTGAAGCTGACGTGCCGTTGACATCGCCAATCGGTAGCGGGTCGCCAAGACCTAATCGATTTTGATCCCCGTTTTCTTAATGACAGCCTCCCACTTTTCGGTGTCGGTTTTCAGAAACTTCGCAAGCTCGTCCGCAGTGCAGCTCTCGACCGTGTATGCGTTACGTGCAAGCTTCTCGATGAGAGTCGGCTCGACGAGAGCCTTGGCAAGGTCGCCACTAATCTTTTGCACGATCTCAGATGGCGTCTTAGCCGGCGCAAAAACGCCTTGCCACGAGTCAATCACATAACCAGGAACGCCCGACTCGGCGATGGTCGGCACCTCTGGCTCTACTGGGGATCGCTTGGCGCCAGTCGACGCAAGTACACGGACTTGTCCCGAGCGCGAATAGGTAAGCAATTCGCCACTGCCGAAGTAGCAGTGAACGCGGCCCGGGATAAGGTCGGTCAATGCTGGCGCCGCGCCGCGATAAGGCGCGTGCGTCATTTGAATTCCAGCCATTTGCAGGAACAACAGTTCGGCTAGATGTGGCCCGCTCCCGGTGCCAGGAGAAGCCATGATGAGGTTTCCCGGATGAGCCTCCGCATAGTCGATAAACTCTTTGACCGTCTTGGCCGGAAAGGAATTCGGCACGAACATAAAAAACGGGAACTTCGCGACCAGCGAGGTCGGGCTCAGGTCCGTTATCGGACTGTAGTCGAGCGAGCGATATAGAGCGCCATTCGACGCAAGGGATGAGGTACCAAACAGCAGCGTGTAACCATCAGGATCGGAGTGTGCGACGAATGCATTGCCGATGTTGGTGCCGGCGCCGGCTTTGTTGTCAATGATGATTTGCTGACCCCAGATCTTGGACAGCTGTTCAGCGACGATCCGCGCGTTAACGTCCGTCGGCCCGCCCGCCGCAAGCGGTACAACCACGTGGACGGTTCGATCGGGCCAAGGATTTGCCCGGGCCAAGCAAATCAGGCTCGGCGCGACTGCCGATGCAGCACCTAATGCGATCAAGTGACGACGTGTAGGCATGGACACGCCTGGGCGACGGCGATTGCTCTAGATTAACGAGTTACGCCCACTAACCCAAGCGCATCATGTGATTGAATGACGTCGCGCCGGAAAAGTTGACCCCGAACTGACCTCACGCGATGTCCGTCATGTGGTCGCTATCGACCGCAAAGCGGACGTGAAGCGGACATCGCTTCAAGACTGATTTTGACCCTTCTCGGACATTGGCGGTTCATTTCAGAGTTTTCCATGCTCTCTACATTATTTGTCGCTCGTGCTCGGCGTCGTCGGAAGGTACAGAATCGCAAACCCATGCGTCTCTCGCAAACCATTCATGCGTCGCATCGCAGTGTGGACAGTAGGTCTGCCCGAAAAATACAGGGCTAGAGCGGAAAGCCGCAGATTCGACGTAGTGCCGGTGGAAATTGCCCGCCCGGTTTTCGAGCAACGAATCATAAGAATGCCCATCAGGCAAACTCCTGGCTGTGGAGGGCGGACGGGTATCGCTCATGTGCGACGAAAAGATAAACGCCCAACGGCAATTCACGGGTTTTCTTGCGGCGCGGCGATCACAGGCTAGGGAGGTAGCATTACCACCGAATCTACCGGCGGTCTCTTTTAGGGCGAATGCAGCCTTGCCAAAATCGGCGACGCGTTGGGGCTCACGATCCATTTGCTTTTGCGAATAAGGGAATCGCGGAATTCAATGCCGAGACTGTTTCGCTCATACTAAGTCGGGGTCAACTTAAAAGAGTTCCCCGCATTTTTTCTTCAATTGAGTTTCTCGTTTGCTTCACGCCCACTTTGATGTCGTGATCCGGAAACCGATCTTTGAGTTGTAAGCCTGCTCTCAGTGCATCAACAAAGCGCCGATGCGTTGGTGAGTGACGCGCCGCTAATTTGGCTGATTATAAACTTGGACAGCGCTCGTTTGCACAGCCGGCGAAGATTGTGGCCTCCGCAAATATTCGCCGCGGGGCGGGCCAACGATCTTTCCATCAGCATAAATCAAGGCCCCTCTGAGAAAGGTATTTTTTACGCGACCGGAAAGCTCAATACCTTCGAAAGGCGAATAACCTTGATGAGACTCGGATTCTGCAGCTCGCACGACAAAGGTGGAATGTGGGTCAACGAGGACAATGTCTGCGTCGTAGCCGGGCGCAATATCGCCTTTGCTGAGCAAGCCGAATCGCTTTGCAGGATTCCAACTCAACAATTCGGCCATACGGTTGTACGACATGCCTCGTCTGCAGCCTTCACTTAGCACCCCCGAGAGTAGATATTCGGTGCCACCGAATCCCGATTTTGCCAGCCAAATATTGTTCGGATCATCCCTTGACCATTTCTGTTCCGCAGAGCAGCAGGCGTGATCGCTTACGATCCAATCGACCTTGCGATCGAGCACGGCCTCCCAGAGCGCCTCGACGTCTTCGCGTGGCCGAATCGGCGGATTGACTTTTGCGTGAACAGCGCAGGCGCAGCTTGTATCAAGCAAAAGATGTCCAACGGTCACCTCGCGACGAAAAGCAATATGTGGAAACACTTGTTGCATAATCCATGCAGCTTGCATCGCCTTACGCGAGCTGAGATGTAAGAGATTGATGTTTGGACAATTCGTTTCGTTTGCGAGATAAGAGGCTATCCAAATTGCCAAACCTTCGGAGTGTGGCGGACGCGCGGCACTGTAAGCGGATAGCCCGGTCAACTTGCCATCACGTTCTACAATCTTCGTATAGGCATTCAGAATTTCCGCTAATTCACAGTGAAGACTAACGCTAATGTAAGATGACTTCTCGGGAAATTTTTCCATCAAACGCTGAGCCGACCTCATAATGAATTCAAAGTGCGCGATATCGTAGCGATCATCTGGACCAATCATCAAAAACTCGTTTTGCTGAGATGAGCGCCCATGCAGTCCGTAGCCGCCATAGAACATAAATATCTTAAACGAGGTAATGCCGTGATCGACGATCAGATCCTCCATTTCTGCGATATGAGCAGCTTCGATTGGTGCGATGTGATAGCCATAGTCGACCCAGAATCGTCCGTTGGATTGCTTGAATACTTCGGGCATGAACTCGCGATAGGGACCACCACGATTCAAATAATAGTGGCCCGTTCTCATGTAGTTCAGACTTGAGGTGACTCCGCCCATCGCTGCTGCCTTGCTTTCCGAAACAGCGTCTTCGGCAAGCGGCGAATAAATTCCAATGTGCATGTGGGCATCGACGCAGCCCGGAAAGGCCAAATAGTTACGACCGTCAAAAGTCTGTTCTGCTTGCTCGGCCAGGAGATCATGCGCAAGACGATTGACCTTGCCGTCTTTAATGCCAATGTCGAGAGAATCGATCGAAGTCTTATTCGGACGAGCGACACGAACATTTTTTATGATGAGATCGAACAATTTCGACATAGAGCTTTCCTCATCAGTCAATGCATGCTCGTGACCGCGGCTCAAGCGTTGCTATACGCTGAATGGACCCATTACGCTTCATAACGTTTGCCCATAGCGAGCAATTCGGGTGTCTCAATTAAATCATTAAGTCCGGTGAAATCGAGCATGCGCTCGCTAAAGGGCTCCGAACTGCCATGTGTTGCCAAGGAGGCGTAATATTCGCTCGCCATTCGGCCCAGCGCTCGTACGATGCCACCGGGAAAGATCACCAGCGCGAAGCCAATCGCCTCAAGCTCTGCTGCTGACAACGGCGGTGTCTTGCCGCCTTCTACAATATTGGCCATCAACGGTGCCGTTTTGCCTAAAGCGGAGACTATGCGGTTGAGATCCTCACGGGTCTTCGGTGCTTCGACGAACAGCAGATCGGCCCCGGCCTCCCGATAGGCGATCGCACGCTCGATTGCCGGATCGAATCCTTCGACGGCAATGGCGTCGGTGCGGGCGATGATGATCGTGTCGCGCGAGCGCCGTGCGTCGAGCGCTGCATGCAGCTTGCCACACATTTCCGCTGCCGGAATCAAGGTCTTGCCGACGAGATGCCCGCAGCGCTTGGGAAAATCCTGATCCTCGATCTGGATCGCGTTGGCGCCGAAGCGTTCGAATTCTCGCACCGTACGAGCGACGTTGAGGGCATTGCCGTAGCCGGTGTCGGCGTCGACGATCAGATGCGCGGCGACGCGATCGCGGATCAACGCTACCGTTGCCGCGACCTCGTTCATGCTGACGAGACCGATATCGGGGCGGCCGAGCCGCGTATAGGCGATCGCTGCGCCGGAAACATAGAGGGTCGCGAAACCGGCCTGCATGGCGACCAGGGCTGTGAACGAATCGTAAATGCCCGGCGCAACGACGATAGGTTTGCGGGCGAGGCGGGATCGTAGGGTTTCCGCATCAGCCATGATTACATTCCGAGATAGGTACGCTTGAGATCGGGATCATTGGCGATTTGGGCCGCCGGTCCCTCAAGCACGAACCGGCCATTGTCGAGGATGTAAGCGCGCTGCGCCACCTCCAGGCTCTGAACCACATTCTGTTCTATCAATAAGACGGCAATCCCCTGAGCGTTGATATTTTTGATCAGAACAAACAGTTCTTCGACCAGCAGCGGCGAAAGCCCGAGCGATGGCTCATCGAGGATCAGGAGCTCTGGCTCTGCCATCAAGCCCCGTCCGATTGCAAGCATTTGCTGCTCCCCGCCGGACAAGGTACCGGCGCGCTGGGATTGCCGCTCGCTGAGCCGCGGAAAGATCGAAAACACCCGATTTCGATTAACGTTGCGACGGCTGCGGCCGCGACGGTACGCGCCGAGATCCAAATTCTCACGCACGGTCATATTTGGAAAGATACGCCGGCCCTCCGGTACCTGAATGAGACCACGGGCTACAATCTCCGCTGGCTGTGCGCGCTCGATGGCATCGTCCTTAAAGCGGATGGTGCCAGCCCACGGCCGTGTCACCCCGGAGATCGCCCGGCTCATTGTCGATTTGCCGGCGCCGTTCGCTCCCAGCACGGTAACAATCTCGCTAGGCTTCACGTGGAAATCGACACCACGCAGGATTTCCGTGCTGCCATAGCCAGTGTGCAAGCCGTCCACCAAGAGCAAAGGTTTAGCCATGGCCGGCCCCCGAAATCATCCTGGCCGCGGCCCCGTGACCGAGATAAGCCTCGATCACCTGCCGATCGGCGGCAACCTGTTGCGGTGTCCCCTCGGCAATGATGCGACCCTCCGCGAGGACCAAGACCTGCTCGGCGAGAGTCATGACCGCCTGCATGACATGCTCGATCATCAGGATCGTCACGCCCCAATCTGCGATCTTGCGGATCACCGGCACCATGTCGCGGATTTCAGACGGGTTCAGTCCGGCTAAAACCTCATCCAGAAGCACTAGTCTCGGCTTTGTGGCGAGTGCGCGAGCGAGCTCAAGCCGCTTGCGCCCTGCCACCGTCAGCGTTGCGGCAGATTGCTCAAGCTGCGTACCAAGACCAACCGCATATGCGACTTCACCGGCGGCCGCGAGCGCATCGACACGGTTCGGTCGCGCAAGGTGTGCGCCGACGGCGATATTTTCACGCACGGTCAAACCCGCGAACGGCTGAACGATCTGGAAAGTGCGAGCGATACCGCGACGCGCAAGCATGTGTGGCGCTGCGCCGGTGATGTCGGCGCCGTCGTAAACAATCCTTCCTTCATCCGGTGTCAAGAATCCCGAAATTATCGCGAACAAGGTTGTTTTGCCGGCGCCATTGGGCCCAATCAAAGCCGTGATACGGCCAGGCCTGACATTGAACGAAGCTTTGTCGACGGCGAGCAGTCCACCGAAGCGCTTTGAGATAGCGTAAATACGCAGCAGCATCTCAGCCATGATGGTGCTCTGGGACAGACGGAGGACGGAAACGTCGCGGGACCAGCGCGGAGAGCAGTCCGGCAATGCCGCGCGGCGCCAAGCCAACGACGGCGATGAGAAGCAATCCGTAGATCGCAAGGTCGAGCCCGGGCGCACCTCCGGTCACGAGCTTGGTACTCTCGCCGAGCATCTTGATGATGAGTGCACCCAAGAGCGGTCCGAACAAAGTTCCGACGCCGCCGACGATCGGAGCGAGCAGAGCATCGATCGAAATCCAGGTGCCGTAGGCGATGGCGGCATCGAGGAACAGGAAATATTGTGCATAAAAGCAACCGGCTGCCGCCGTGATGGCGGCTGAAACAATCATGGCGGCGAGCTTGACGCTGAACGTATCGACGCCAAGTGCCCTGGCGGCATCCTCGTTCTCGCGGATGGCGACGAGATAGGCGCCAAAGCGGCTGTTCTCGATGCCACGCACCACGATCAGCGACAGGCCGACGAGGCCGAGTGCGATCCAGTAAAACGGCGCGCGGCTTTGAAACTGAAATGCCTCGGGCCGCAGATCGAGCTTGATCAAGGTGCCGACGCCGGCGCCAGTGATCGGCGCGACGCTGGCGACAATGCGCAGCACTTCGGCAAAGGCCAGCGTCACCAGGGAGAAATAAGAGCCCCGCAGCCCCCATCGAAAACTTAACGCGCCGATTACAATGCCGACCAACGCGCCCGCGGCAATACCGATAAGAAGGCCGAACCAGGCATTGATGCCATACTGCACCTGAAGGATAGCCGTCACGTAGGCGCCGGTGCCGAAGAATGCAGCGTGACCGAACGAATATTGCCCACCATAGCCACCAAGCAGGTTCCAACCCTGTCCGGCGAGAGCGATCAGTAACGTCACCACCAGGAAATTCAACACCACATTGGATGCGGTGACGAATGGTACGAGGGCGAGCACCGCCACAACGACGAAGATCGGCAGATACGTTTTCACGCCTGCTCGCCGAACAAACCGCTGGGGCGCACCAGCAGCATGACGATAAACATCACAAAAATTCCGATCTGCCCAAGCGATTGGCCGAGAAACATGCTGGAGAAACTTTCCACCACGCCAACAAATAGCCCCCCGACGAGGGCGCCGAGGATCGAGCCCATGCCGCCGAGCACTACGATCGTGAAGGCGATCAATACGAAGGCATCGCCCGCCGTCGGGTTCACGTAATAGGTCGGGATCAGCAGGCAGGCCGCTATGGCAACGCAAGCGGTGCCCAATCCGAAAGTAACCGCGTGAATGTGTGCTACATCAATGCCGGCGAGTTCGGCGCCGAGTTTTTCCTTGGCCACTGCACGGATGGCTTTGCCGGTATCTGTCCATTGCATGAATATCCACAGTACGGATGCCACTACCAGGACTGCGACGAAAGCGATAACGCGTGGCACTGCGAGAAAGGCGGTGCCAATCTCGATCACATCAAACGCGTAGGGCAGGTTTATCGTGCGGGTGTCGGCACGGAACACGTACAGCAGCAAATTCTCGATTATGATGGCAAGACCAAGTGTGACTAGCAGATAATTGCGGTCCTCGCCGTGGGCCGTCGGTCCGATGATAAAGCGCTGCAAGCCGTAGCCAATAAGGAAAAACAGCGGCGCGATGATGAGCACAGCCAGATAAGGATCGAGACCGACCAGCGCGTAGGCAAAGAATGCGGCAAACATCGCTGCGGTCAACAGTGTGCCGTGGGCGAAATTAATGATGTGCAACACACCGTAGATCAATGTCAGTCCAAGCGCGATCAGCGCGTAGATGGCGCCGGTCATCAAGCCGTTGAGGAGCGCCGGGACGAGAATGACCGGAGACAGCATGATGCCTTGTGCGCTCTACCGACGCCGCTCGCCGCTTAGGCGGGCGGCATCGGGAATATAGGCTTTGCCGAGGCGAATGCCGCGGGGAGGATCACCTGGATGTTGTTGCCTTGCACCTGGGTATTAACGGGTGCTGCACCCTGGTTCTGGCCATCGATGAATTTCGTCGGACCATAGGGCATGACGTGCCCGCTGAAGGTAGAGCTTGCAAGTGCAATGGTGATCCTCGCCCGATCTGTGCTGACGGCGCGCTCGATCGCATCGGCGAGCAGCAGGATGCAGGAATAGTTCATATAGACTTCGTAGGTATAGAACTGCCCTTTGTCTTCCACCTTCTTCTTCAGCGCCAAAGCTTTGGGATTCTTCGGATCGAACCAGTGGTTGCAATCCATGATGTATTGCGCCGCTTCTGGGAATTCCTTGACGAATTTGTAGGATGAAGCGGCACCGCCAAGCACCGAATAGATTCCCTTTTGTCGCACGCGCTGCTGCTGCATGGTACGTGCGAGCAGTACGTATTCATTGTAATAGTTCGCAGGAATGACGAGGTCGGGATTCTGCGCCTTGATCTTGAGTACGACGTTCTCGAATTCACGGGTCGGCGTCGGGTGCGGAATGGTCTCCAAGACCTGGAAGCCGCGGTCCGGCAGTTGTGTATTCAGGAGCTTCGCCAGACCGGCGCCGAATGCGGAGTCCTCGTGCACAATCATGACGGTTTTTGCTGGCTTGCCTGCTTGATCATTGATGCTCACGAGATTGTCGAGCGCAGTCTTGGCAATTACGCCGAAGCCCGGACCAAAGCGGAAGGTATTTTTCAATCCGCGCGTGACAATGCTGTCGACCACGCCGACATCGACGACATAGGGCAGATCGTATCGGGCTGCCGTCTGTGTCGCGGAAAGGCAAATCGCACTGGCATAGCCGCCGACCACGGCGCAGACGCCAGCCTCGTTCATTTTTTCAACCTCGGCATTGCCGCCATCGGGCGTCGATTGCGCGTCGCCGAATATGGGATCGATCTTGGCGCCGCCCAATGCCTTGATGCCGCCAGCTCCGTTGATTTCGTCGATCGCCATTGTCGCGCCGAGGCGGCCCTGCTGGCCGGAATAGGATAACGCGCCGGACACCGGATGCAGCACGCCGATTTTCACC
>CATPBC010000385.1 GCA_955652195.1 uncultured Xanthobacteraceae bacterium
ATCTTGGCGTGCTCCATGAATTCGCGTTTGGGCAATGCAACTGGGGCGTACGTCCCTTTTAACGTCGCATTGACGAGAACGGCCGCGGTCTCGCCATCGTCGCGCGGGCCACGCGGGCCGTGGCCTGGATGTTTGTGCGGCACGACCAGAAGATCGTGTTGCGGCTGGCAGCGATATGACATCGCCCAAAAGAGCGCGTCGGCATTGTGCGGATCGATGTCCTCGTCGACGGCAATGATCCATTTGCCGGCGAAGCGGTGCAGCGTCGATGCGCCGTTAAGCGCGCGCCAGATTTCGGTTTCCAGAGCGCCGCGCGCGAATTGGATGCCGATTACCGCATAAAGGCTGGTCAGCGGCTCGTGCATGGCGACGCGCTTGACCGCATTGATGCCCAGTACCGATCGCAGATGATGCAAATAAAGCGGCTCCATGGCGACGCGGCGGATCACGCTTGATTCGCTCGGCGTGACTTGGCTGATGAACGAGGTCAAAATGGCGTTGCGCCGCCGCATGATCGCGGTGACGTTCATGAACGCATTGTATTCCTGCAGGTTAACGTAGCCGTGCGATTCCCCGAACGGTGCTTCAGGCTCGAGGAATTCGGTGTCGATCAATCCCTCGATCACGATCTCGGCTTCGGCGGGAACCAAAAGATCGACTGTCTTGGCCTGCACCAAATTGATCGGCGTGCCGGCTAGGCCACCCGCGACTGCCAGCTCATCGAGATCCTCCGGAAGTTTCTGAACCGCGGCGTAGGAAATAAGCGGCGGACAGCCGACCACGACCGCGCACGGCATCGGTTCGCCGCGCGCCTTGTATTTGAGCCAATGGCTGTAAATTCCGGCGCGTAATTCAACCGACGGATTCATGCCGAGCCGCCGCGGCGCTTTGATCTGACCGCGGTAGTTGCCGACATTCTGTCGGCCGTTGTCCGGATCTTTGCTGATGTAATGGCCGGCGGAGAGGTAAGGCGCATTATCGAAGCCGGGCGTGGAAATCGGCACCGGCAGCCCATCGAGCGCGGCGCCCGCGGCATCGAGGGCATCGCCGATTATGCAGATTTCCTGGCACGGCGCATCGGTTACGACATGCGGCGCGATTGGCGCCGCCAGCGCTTTCACCCAGGCGGGGCCGATCTCTTCAAGCGGCCGGCCGAAGCCGATGCGGTAAACTTCCGGCGTGGCGGCGAGACCGGCCACCAGCACGGCAATATCGTAGCGCGCGCCTTTGCCGTCGGTCGGCTGCGTGAACAAGAACGCCCGCCGATCGCTTTCGCCAATACCGCCGCGATATTGCCAGCGGACCAACGGATGCATTTCGGTATCTTTGTTGATCGGCTCGTCGACAATGGTCAGCAGCCCGGCCTGGTGCAGCGCCAGGACATGTTCCTGTAGATCGCGATAGCCGCGCTCGGATTGTCGTTCGCTGCGGTAGCGTTCGAGCACACGCGGAATTTCGCCGGACAGCGTCATCGCCGTTGGTCAGCGCGCCTGCGCCAGCCTGGACATCAGCCAAGCTCCGGCAGCGAAGGCGCCGGCATCGCGATCGAAATATCCGATCACCTGCAGGCCAAGCGGCATATCGTTGACTTCGAAAAGCGGCAGCGACAGCGCGGGGACGCCCAGCAGCGAAGCCGGCACCGCGAATTCCGGATTGCCGGTTGAGCCGAGTCCCTCCGGCGCATGATTCGGCGCCGCGAGCGCGATGCAGGCGTCACAGGTGGCGGCAAGCTCGGCATGCACCGCGCGCACGCGGGCGCGCTCCCGAAGGTCGGCGCGATGATCCGCAAGCGTCATGTCCTCATATCTTTGCGCGCGATCTAAAATGCTCCGGCTCAATGCGGCGGCATCGCGCTCACGCATGGTGCGAATGAACCAGCGCGTTTCCCAACCGTTGCAGCGGTGCGAAAGCTCCATCGCATTGACCAGGTCGGTTTCGAGCGCCGCGACCTTATCGTCGTTGTGACGCGTGCGGATTTCGATCCCGGCGGATTTCAGCCGCATCACGTATTCGCCGAGCCGCTGCTTGGCACCGACCGAGGCTGCGTCCCACCCGACGGTTTCGAGCACCGCGAGGCGGCGCGGTTTCTCGGCAGGCGGAATCGTCTCCGGCCCTTGCAGGCCCGGCGTGCCGGCATCGCCGCCGACACGCGCGACGATTTCGCGCGCGACTTGCCAGGCGTCCTGCAGCGATGCGGCCAAAATGCCGGTGCAGCTTTGACTTTGATAGTCGTGGCTGCCCTCGCGATTGATCGCGTTGACGCTTGGCTTAAAGCCCACGCAGCCGCAGAAGCTCGCGGGGCGGATGACCGAACCGATCACCTGCGTGCCGAGCGCCGCACCGACGATGCCGACGGCAACCGCCGCGGCTGATCCGCTCGACGAGCCGCCCGGCGTGTGCGCGGTGTTCCAGGGATTGCGCGTGCCGCGCGGCTCGGACGCGGCAAATTCGGTGGTCACAGTCTTGCCGATAATCACGGCGCCGGCATCGCGCAGCGCCCGCACGCTCGCCGAATCTTTCTCCGACCGCCAGCCGAGAAAAAGCGGCGAACCCATCTGCGTCGGCATGTCGAAGGTTTCGATCACATCCTTGATGCCGATCGGCATGCCGTCGATCGGCGACAATGGCCGTCCGGCGCGCCAGCGCTCGGTGGCGCGATCGGCCGCAGCACGCGCATCCGGCAGATTGGTGCAAACAAATGCGCCGATGCGCGGTTCCCAGCTTTCGAGCAATTCCAGCGAGCGTTCCAGAAATTGCCGCGGCGTGGCGTTCCCGGCGGCGAAATTTCGAGTGGCCGCGAGGTAGGATCGCATCGCGGGCTTGGTCTGCTCGCGTATCCTCGTCCCGTCGCTGGCGACCGCGTGTTCCAGGTCGCGGCTCACGTTATTTCTTGCTCTCGTCGTAGTAGTGAATTTCGTAAAGCAGACAGCCGCGATCTGACTTGAATGGCCCATGATAAACGCCGGGCGGCCGGCACGCATAGGTGGGCGCCTCGAACGGCTCCCCGCCCCTGCCCGCGGCATCGTTGCCGACGATCAAGTCGCCGGAAACCAGATAAACTTCCTCCCAGTGGTCGTGCACGAACGGCGCCGTGGTGTAGACCCCGGCAGCAATCCGCAACAGCCGCGTCCGGCTGCCCATCTTGCGCGTCTCATCCAAGTCGCTGGCCAAGATCTTTTGCTCGATGCCGGCCGGATAGCCCGGCGGTGTCGCCCAGCCTTTGTTCATGTCGATCTTGTGGAACTCGAGATGCGGTTTGTTCATTGGCATATTTTGGCTTTCCTGTTTCGAGCGCTCGGCTGCGACGTCCGCAATCCGCAATGTGCTTGTCGAAGCTGTCGCGGGCCGATACCGGCAATCACGGTGCGATCGATCTCAACATTGCGGCGCGTGAGCCTGGTTTGCGCTGAAATACGGGTCGCGGGACACACGCGGATACTGCAATCCTCCCGTCGATCTTGATCGCGCGAACGAGCGGTGCCGCGCGAGTTTGGCCCGTTGCAATGGCTTATCGCGCATTGTACATGGGGTGCAAGCCTAAGCAATCGAGCGACAATTTCGCCGCGTCGGGCAACGTCGCGTCGCGATACGGCGCGAACCCCTGGTTGGTCGAGAACGAGACTTTGGGACCGCAAGTGAGACTGCGAGTGAGACTGCAAGCGGGACTGCAAGAGCGCCGTCATGCATGAGATCACCGGCCAGGTTCATTGGCATGAGCCATCGGGCTTCAAGCGCGCCGGCTTTGGCAAATTCGGCCGGCCGAAGACCCCATACGATCTGTTCATGGAATCCGAGGGCGTTCCGGTTTACCGCGACATTGGTGTAAGCAAAGTGCAAAACTTGCCGCTGCAGCCATGGCCGCGCCTGGGCGGGCGCGGCAGCTACATTCAGCTTCACGGCACCGAGGGCAAATGGGGTTGTTATGTCGTCGAAGTGCCGGGCGCCGGCGCGCTCAATGTCGAGAAGCATCTCTACGAAGAAATTTATCTGGTCGTCGAAGGCCGTGGCTCGACCGAGGTCTGGCTCGAAGGCGACAACAAGCGGCACGCCTTCGAGTGGCAGAAGGGTTCGCTGTTTTCGATTCCAGTCAATGCGATGCACCGGATCGTCAATGCCAGCTCGGCGCCGGCGCTGCTCCTTGCCGGCACCACCGCGCCCAATCTGATGAATCTCGTCAACAATGTCGACGCGATCTTCAATTGCCCTTATCAGTTCCGCGACCGATTCTCCGGCGCCGACGACTTCTACAAGTATAAGGACGACATCGAGCCCGATCCGGTGCGCGGGCTGGCGATGCGGCGGACAAATTTTATCCCCGACATCATCAATTGCGACTTGCCGCTCGACAATCGCCGCTCACCCGGATGGCGTCGCGTCGAGCCGTTCATGACCGGCAATAGTTTTTACCTGTGGATCGGCCAACACGAGAACGGCCATTATTCCAAAGCGCACGCCCACACTTCGGCGGCCGTACTGATCTGCATAAAAGGTAAAGGCTACACCTACACATGGCCCGAGAATCTGGGCATCACGCCGTGGAAGGATGGCAAGGCCGATCAGGTCAAGCGCGTCGATTATGAACCGGTCGGCATGGTCTCGGCGGCGCCCGGCGGGGCGCGCTGGTATCACCAGCATTTCGGTGCATCGAAGGAGCCGTTTCGGCTGACCGCCTGGTTCGGACCGCACAATCCGGGCCGCGAGCCGGGACCGCCCGGCGAGAAGCACGTCGATTACACAGCGATGGACATTCCTGAAGGCGGCACCGCCATCCCCTATTACATGGAGGATCCGTTCCTGCGGCAGGAATATGCCGAACGCATGCAACGGGAAGGCGCGGAAAATCGGATGCGGCCCGAATATTATGAGCGCGACTATCGCGGATTGCTGCCGAAGGAGTGATGGCGGACTCTCTCATCCCGCGTCATTCCGGGGTCGAGCGAAGCGAGGAGCCCGGAATCCATAATCATAGGCCGGGGGTATGGATTCCGGGTTCGCCGCTCCGCAGCGCCCCGGAATGACGGCCGAGGGACCGTCTCATCATGAGCGAGGAAACCAACGGCCGTATTTTCTTTTCCAACACGGGACGCACATTCGGCGAGGAAGACGAGCTGTGCGTGCTTTCCGTCGGCGTCGATATCGGCTCGTCGACGTCGCATCTCGTGTTCTCCCGGATCGTGCTGGAGCGGCTCGACAGCCGCTATGTGGTCACCGAGCGCGAAAGCTTTTATCAATCGGACATTCTGCTCACGCCTTACGCGGCCGAAGACACGATCGACGCTGCCGCGCTCGGCGCCTTCATCGAGCGCCAATATCGGGACGCCAAGGTCGATCCGGACGAGATCGATGCCGGCGCGCTGATCCTCACCGGTGTGGCGGTGCGGCGGCGCAATGCACGGGCGATCGGTGAATTGTTCGCACGCCAGGCCGGACGCATGGTTGCGGTAAGCGCCGGCGACAGTTTGGAATCGGTGATGGCGGCCTATGGATCGGGCGCGGTGGCACGCTCGATCCGCAACGGCGCCCCGGTCATGAATGTCGATGTCGGCGGCGGCACAGCGAAAATTGCGGTTTGCGCCGATGGCAAAGTCGTCGATGTCACTGCGCTCGATGTCGGCGCGCGGCTCGTCGTGGTCGACGAGACACGGCGCATCGTGCGAGTCGAAGAAGCCGTCCGCCGCTTCGGCGCCGCGCTCGGGTTTAAGCTCGAGCCGGGCGTGGTGCTTGCCGATGAGCCTGCTCGCGCGCTCGCGGCCAGCA
>CATPBC010000386.1 GCA_955652195.1 uncultured Xanthobacteraceae bacterium
CAAGCTCGGCGTCAATGTCGATGATCTTTTGATCTCGCAGCCCGATGCCGGCGAACAGGCGCTGGAAATCGCCGACACGCTGGTGCGTTCCGGCGCGGTTGACATTCTGGTCATCGATTCGGTCGCGGCTCTGGTGCCGCGCGCCGAGCTCGAAGGCGAGATGGGCGACAGTCAACCGGGCCTGCAGGCGCGGCTGATGAGTCAGGCGCTGCGCAAGCTCACTGCCTCGATCAATCGCTCCAACACGATGGTGATCTTCATCAACCAGATCCGCATGAAGATCGGCGTCATGTACGGCTCGCCGGAAACCACGACCGGCGGTCATGCGCTTAAATTCTACGCTTCCGTCCGCCTCGATATCCGCCGCATCGGCGCGATCAAGGAGCGCGACGAGGTGGTCGGCAACCAGACGCGGGTGAAAGTGGTAAAGAACAAGCTCGCGCCGCCGTTCAAGCAGGTCGAATTCGACATCATGTACGGCGAAGGCATCTCCAAGACCGGCGAGCTCATTGATCTCGGCGTCAAGGCCGGCGTCGTGGAAAAATCCGGCGCCTGGTTCTCCTATGACAGCCAGCGCATCGGTCAGGGCCGTGAGAATGCCAAAGCGTTCCTCAAGGCCAATCCCGATATTGCCGGAAAGATCGAGGCCGCGGTCCGCCAGAACGCCGGCCTGATCGCCGAAAAGATTCTCGCCGGTGAAGAGGGCGAGCCCGCGGCCGCGGATGACGACGCCGCGGAGGGGTAAGCGCTTCCGAGAAACGTCTCCCGGGCGCAGCGCGGCACCATAAGAGCGTTCACGCGCGTCTTTGCGCGCTATGGTGATGCGCTGCAGACCCGGGATCTTCGCGATGCTGAGAGTCGCTTACGAGCTGCGCCGCTCGGCGCTCCACGATCCGGAGCACGAACCGCCGCTCCAGGAGCCCGTGCCGATATTGCCGGCGAGCCGGCCCGAGCCGGTGGCACTTCTGCCCGCCGCGCTGACCGTGACGGTAACTGCGCCGGTGCCGGCAACCTTGCCGGTGATTGTGAACATGGTGTCGCCGCCATTGGCCAGCGTGCCGTTCGAGATGCGGACCGGGTAACGATAGCCGCGGTCGCAATCGCCCTTTTCGGTGACGATCGAAACGCTCCACAAGCCGTCATAACGCGGCACCGCAAAACTTGCCGTACTGGCGATGATCGCGCCGGCCATGATCGCCGCGGCGATCACGCTCGGCGCGGTGTGGCCGGTTCGGTTCGAGGCAAACATCCGACGCTCCCATCGTCGCGGGCTTATTCCCGCTCGGTTTCGCGAAACGAAGCGCCGTGCCGTAGGCCGCTTGCGTTGGTCAGGGTGCTTTTGCGTGAGAAAAGTTCAAATCTCGTTGATGCGCACGCCAAAAGTCGTCAATGCGCTCAGTTGCGATGTCTGGAAGTAGGAAGCCAAATGCGGCGGCAACAGGGGGTCAGCGGGCGGAACGCGGCGTTTACCATAACGGACGAAGCCAGCCCGAATGGGCGGAAATCGTATCGGCCGGTCCGCTTTGCCATACTTGCCGCCGCAATTTCGTGATTGAAGCGCGTAGCCCGCGGCGGCAAGGCTTCCACCATCTTCAGCTTGCCCCCGCGGACCCGCCCTCGGCGACTCCCCGCCGGGGGCATTTCTTTTGGTCCACTGCCCAGGGTGTTACTTGCTGCGGACCACCTCGGCGTAGTCCGGTGCCTGGTCGAGAAAGCCGCGCTCGATCATCCAATCGACTTTCTCCTTGAATTCGTCCGGCCGGTAGGTCTTCACGCCAACCAGCTCGGGCATCATGCCGCCGGCGCGCTGCTCGGGCGTGAGATCGCGCAGCACTTCGTCGCGCGAGCGATCCTCGTTCTCGCGCAGCCAGGCGATCGCGCGATTAAGCGCATGGCGCAGTTTCGCCGCGGTCTCTTCATCGACGTCCGCGCCGGCGACGATGCCGCCGCGCCAGCGCAGGTCGGCGAGCTTGCGCGCGCCGGCCGCGAGCGCGCGGCTAATGAGCGGCTCCATCAGTGCCGCCGCTTCGGTCGCGCCGCTCAAGAGCGCATCGAGCCGATCATTGGCGTGCACCAGCTTGATCTCGGCAAAGGCAACACCGGCGGCTTCGAGCGCCTCGATCGCCGCATAGAAGGTGCCGGCATGCCAGGTCACGGCAATCGGCACGTTGCGTAGCTCGACGAGCGATTGAATTTGCGAATCCTTCCGCACCATCAGCGCGCCGGTTCGCACGGTCGTGTCGAGCCCGATGATCTTGCCGCCGCCGAGCGCTTGGACGCGCTCGATCGCACCCCATTCGCAGACCGGATAGACTTCCAGCGCGCCCTTCTGCAATTGCGACTCCTTCCACCGCTTCGAGAAATCCTCGACGCGGCCCGCGGTGCCTCTTGGATTGTCTTCGTGATATTCGACTTTTAGACCTTCGGCGGCGAAGAAGCCTTGCTCTACGGCCACCCGCCACGGGCGATCGTGGGCATTGCTGTCGCTTTGCAGACGTATGGTACGGGTCATGTGAGTTCCTCTTGGGCTCGCCGAGATTTAATAAGCTCGCAATGAGCTCGGCACGTTAGACAAAGCCCCGGCCGCCTTCAACGCGAGGCGCGCTTGGCGCCTACGTTCCAGTGACCATCGTGCCTAGTGCGGGCCGCTATCGTCCTCGCGGTTATGCGGCGCGGCCCGCTCGTCGTAGCCGTGCCGGCTCGAATAGAACAGCAACGTCATCAGCGCGACGCCGATCAACAGCGAGAACACGACTCCGATCGTCATGGCCACATAGCCGACCTCCGGCATCGGCGGCCCCTCGATCGCCGTCCAGCTTCGTACCGCGAACCACGAAGCCGCGACCAATAGCCCGAGCAGCGCCACGACAAGGGCAAGCGTTCCAAGCGTAGTCGTTTTGTTGGGCGTCGGCGCGCCGGGGCGGTCCATGTCCGGAAGATAGTCGCAGAGGTGACCGAATGTGAGATGCGGACCAAATTCGGTGGCAATGCCGCCTCGCCCCGTCGCGGAGAGCGGGGAGAGAACGCCACTGATCCGAACCCAATCGCGTCTGGCGTCAGGCAGTGACTCCCGCCGTCGCTTTCAAGCCATGGTCACTTTCAAGCCATGGCCGTTTTCAAATTGGTACCGACTTTATCGAGAAAGGCGGTGGTGGAGAGCCACTTCTGGTCCGGGCCGACGAGTAAGGCGAGATCTTTGGTCATGAAGCCGGCCTCGACGGTGCCGACGGTGATCTTTTCCAGGGTCGCGGCAAACTTTGCCAATTCGGCATTGTTGTCGAGCTTGGCGCGATGGGCGAGCCCACGGGTCCAGGCGAAGATTGAGGCAACCGAATTGGTCGAAGTTTCACGGCCCTTCTGGTATTCGCGATAGTGCCGCGTCACCGTGCCGTGGGCGGCCTCCGCCTCGACCACTTTGCCGTCAGGCGTGGTGAGCACCGAGGTCATCAGTCCGAGCGAGCCGTAGCCCTGAGCGACCGTGTCTGACTGCACATCGCCGTCGTAATTCTTGCAAGCCCAGACATAGCCGCCCGACCATTTCAACGCCGCCGCAACCATGTCGTCGATCAGCCGGTGCTCGTAGGTCAGCTTCTTTTCGGCGAACTTGTCCTTGAACTCGGCGTCGAATACTTCCTGGAAAATATCCTTGAACCGGCCGTCATAGATTTTGACGATGGTGTTCTTGGTCGAGAGATATAGCGGATAGCCGCGATTAAGCGCGTAATTCATCGAGGCGCGGGCGAAGTCGCGGATCGAGTCGTCGAGATTGTACATCGCCATGGCGACGCCGCCGCCGGGAAACTGGAAGACTTCGCGCTTGATCTCCTTGCCATCGTCACCGACGAAAGTGAGATAAAGCTTGCCCTTGCCCGGCACGCGAAAATCAGTGGCGCGGTACTGGTCGCCATAGGCGTGGCGCCCGATGATGATGGGCTTGGTCCATCCGGGCACCAGCCGCGGCACGTTCTGGCAAATGATCGGCTCGCGGAAGATCACCCCGCCGAGAATGTTGCGGATCGTGCCGTTCGGCGACCGATACATTTCATGCAGGTTGAATTCCTTTACGCGCGCTTCGTCCGGCGTGATGGTGGCGCACTTTACCGCTACACCGACCTTCTTGGTGGCTTCCGCGGCGTCGATCGTGATCTGGTCGCGCGTTTCGTCGCGCTTCTCAATGCCAAGATCGAAATAGAGCAGGTTGATATCGAGATAAGGATGGATCAGCTTGTCCTTGATGTATTTCCAAATGATCCGGGTCATCTCGTCGCCGTCCATCTCGACTACCGGATTTGCGACTTTAATCTTTGTCATCGGAATTCAAACCTTTGCGGCGCGCAATGGTGAAACGGCAGGGATGGCGCGCGTCCAATAGAAACAAAGCCCGCCGCGTCGGCGGCGTGGCTATAGCACCCGCGCCGCGGGGGAGAAAGCCGACATTGGCGATGCTGCGGAGGCCAGTAAGCAAGCGCCCGGAATCCATAGAGCCCGTCTTGAAATGCTAGACTTTTCCGCAAGAGCCGGCTTTGTCGCGATGATGCGTTCCGAGTTTGCCGCTGCGGTGGCCGGGAGTGCGGTGCGGAGAATTTATGCCCGGAGCAGGGACCGATAGGACCAAGGATTGGAGCGCCGGCCGCGCTCCGATCGTTGTGCTTGTCGAACCGCAGCTTGGCGAAAATATCGGCGCTGCGGCGCGCGCCATGGCGAATTTCGGCCTCTCTCAGCTTCGACTCGTTAATCCGCGGCAAGGCTGGCCGAACGACAAGGCGCGGATGATGGCAACCGGCGCGGGCCGGGTGGTCGATGCGGCGGCACTCTACCCAAACTTGGAGGAAGCAATCGCCGATTGCAGTTTTGTTCTCGCTACCACTGCCCGGGCGCACGATCAGGCCAAGCCGGTCGTCGGACCGGCCGAGGCCGCGGGGCTGATGGCCCCGCGCGTCGCAGCCGGCGACAACGTCGCAATCCTATTCGGGCGCGAACGCAACGGCCTTGAGAATGATGAAGTGGCGCTTGCCGATGCCATCCTGACGCTTCCGGTCAATCCGGCTTTCGCCTCACTCAATCTGGCGCAGGCCATCGTCATTGTCGCCTATGAATGGTTCAAACTTGCGGGCGGCGGCAAGCTGCCATTCGGGAAGCCAAACAAATCCGCGCCAGCGCCAAAACAGCAATTGCTCGCCTTCTTCGAGGCGATTGAGCGTGAGCTTGAGAAGGTCGAGTTTTTCCGCCCGCCGGACAAGCGGGAAACGATGCAAATCAATCTGCGCAATATCTTCACCCGCATGCAGCCGACCCAGCAGGATATCCAGACGCTGCACGGGGTGATCATGGCGATCGCCGAAGGCCGCAAAGGGCCGGCGCGAGGTGGCGTGTTGGACGGTGAACAGGCCGAACTGTTACGCGCATTATTGGCCGAGCATGGCGGCGGCCGCGTTCCGAAGGAGCGCGGACCGGTGCGCGGCTTGGCGCGTCTGCTCCGCCGCAACCCAACGGAAGGTGAGCGGGCGCTGTGGACCGCGCTGGTCAACGATCGCCGCTTCGCCGGCCGCGGCTTCAAGCGGCAAACGCCGGTCGGGCAGCACATCTGCGATTTCGTGTCGTTTCCGTTCCGGCTTGTAATTGATCTGGTACCGCACGAGGAGAACGCGGCTGCGGCCGCGGTGCGGGTGCAAAAGCGCGCCTGGCTTGCCGAACGCGGCTATCGCATTGTTGAGATTGGGACGGCTGAGGCGGAAGCCGATCTGGCGGCGGTGCTGGACCGGCTTGCGCGGGCAATCAGCCTTTGAGCACCTTCATCGCCGCCGCGGCGCCGGCGCGCAGCATGGCAAGATCGCTCGACACCGCGAGAAACTTGACCCCGCGCTTGGCGAGCGCCACGGCCCGTTCGGCGGAATGGCAATAGGCGCCTGAGATTTTTTTCGCTCGCTGCGTCGCCGCGATGAGTTTGTCGAGTTCGCGTTCGACATCTTTCGACAACGGATCGAGAGTTTTTCCGTCCGACAGCGCGATCGACAAATCGGACGGGCCAAGGAAGAACCCGTCGATGCCCGGCGTTGCGATAATGGCGTCGAAGTTTTGCAAGGCGATTCTCGTTTCGATCATCGCCAGCGTGACAATATGATCGTTGGCCTCGCGCAAATAGATCGATTGATCGGTCAGACCGGCCAATGTCGTGGCGCGATGCGGGCCCCAGCTGCGCTCGCCGATCGGCGGGAACTTGGCGGCCGCGGCGAGCGCGCGCGCATCGGCCGGCGTATTGATCATCGGCGCGATGACGCCCTCGGCGCCGAAATCGAGCACCCGGCTTACCAGTGCAAAATCGCCGAACGGCACGCGCACCAGCGGCGCGGCGCCGCCCTGCCGAATCGCGGCAATGCCGGCAAGGATGCCGTTGACGTCCCAAAGGCCGTGCTGGCTTTCGACCGTCACCGCCGCAAAGCCGTCGCGGCCGAGCGTTTCCGCAATCAACGGATAGGGCAGCCCGCACCAGCCGGAGAACACGGTCTCTCCGGCGCGCAGACGGCTCGCAAGCGTAAAGGCGGGGATAGCCATCTCAAATCGCCATTCTCAAATCATCTAAAGTCACCTGCCGGCCTTGATATCGGCGAGTGCCTTGGCCAGCAGCTCGGTCATGGTGCGGTCGATCTGGTGCTCAGACTGAACCACGCCCTTGGCATCGAAATCCTTGCGGATCTTGGCGAGCACCGCGCGCTCGCCGTCTTGCTCTAAAGCGGTCATGACGATCGCGAGCGCATAGCTGTCCGCCTCGGCGCCGCTTAAACCGAGCTTTTCCGCCGCCCACAACCCGAGCAGCTTGTTGCGGCGCGCCGTCGCCTTGAACCGGAGTTCCTCGTCGTGTGCGAATTGCTGTTCGAATGCTTCTTCGCGCTTGTCGAATGTGGTCATTGCCGTTGTCTCTGCCCGCGGCCGTTGTCTCTGCCCGCGAATGGGAACAGCGAATTAAGCGCAAATCACCTGCGCCTTGCATATCGAGGCTAGCGCGTCAAGGCAACGCCTATCCATCACGCACAATGGCGTTGCGGGCACGGCCGCGCAGGTCTAAGTCGATTGTACTCCGCTCCGCCTTCGGCTAGCTTTTGTGTTGCGGAGGGGCCGCTGAGTTGAGTCGCGCCTACCCACGGCACTATCATGGACTTCACCAAACCCCGGTACACTCCGATGAGCCGCCGTCGCCGTATTTATGAAGGCAAGGCGAAAGTCCTCTATGAAGGACCCGAGCCCGGAACACTGATCCAGCACTTCAAGGACGACGCGACAGCCTTTAATGCCAAAAAACACGAAGTGATCGAAGGCAAGGGAGTCCTGAACAACCGGATTTCCGAATATGTCTTCCAGCACTTGAACGACATTGGGGTACCGACGCATTTCATTCGCCGGCTCAATATGCGCGAGCAGTTGATCCGGGAGGTCGAGATCATTCCGCTCGAAGTCGTCGTGCGCAATATCGCCGCTGGATCGCTGTCGCAGCGGCTCGGCATCGAAGAGGGCACGCAGCTGCCGCGCTCGATCATCGAGTTCTATTATAAGAACGACCAGCTCAACGATCCGATGGTGTCGGAGGAGCACATCACCGCTTTCGGCTGGGCGACGCCGCAGGAAATCGACGACATCATGTCGCTTGCGATCCGCGTCAATGATTTCCTCTCCGGCCTATTCCTCGGCGTCGGCATACGCCTTGTCGACTTCAAGATGGAAACCGGCCGGTTGTGGGAAAACGATCTGATGCGGATCGTGGTGGCCGACGAGATTTCGCCGGACTCCTGCCGGCTCTGGGATATCAAATCGAACGAGAAGCTCGACAAAGACCGCTTCCGCCGCGATCTCGGCGGGTTGGTTGAAGCCTATACCGAAGTCGCCAAGCGGCTCGGGATCATGAGCGAGGGCGAGCGGCCGCAAGGCACCGGACCGGTCCTCGTCAAGGGCTGAGCGCATCTTCGCCGCTTCGTTGCCGACCCAGCAGCGAAGCGTATTGCGGTTCTGACGGCGGTGGGGTTCTTCCCCAGATTTCGCCCGATGCGGCCCCCTGTGTTGCGGCGCAGCCGATTCATACTTATTGAATGAGGCATGAAGGCTCGCGTCACCGTTACGCTCAAGCCCGGCATTCTCGATCCGCAAGGCAAGGCGATCGAAGGCGCCCTGCGGTCACTCGGCGTCGGCGGGGTCACCAGCGTGCGCCAGGGCAAAGTCTTCGAGATCGAAATCGAAGGCGCCGATCGCGCCGGCGCCGAGGCCGCGCTCAAAAGCGCCGCCGAGAAACTACTCGCCAACACCGTGATCGAAAACTACCGCATCGAGCTCGGCGGACAATGAAAGCTTATCGGCTGGCATGAAATCGGCTGTCGTCGTTTTCCCCGGAATCAATCGTGAGCGCGACATGGCGCGCGCGCTGCGGCTGGCTTCGGGCCGCGAGCCGGCGATGGTCTGGCACGCCGATACCGCACTGCCGGCAGGGACCGATCTCGTCGTTATTCCCGGCGGCTTCTCGTATGGTGATTATCTGCGCTGCGGCGCTATTGCCGCGCGCGCTCCGATCATGGACGCGGTGCGCGGCTTCGCCGCCAAAGGCGGGCTCGTGCTGGCGATATGCAACGGTTTTCAGATCGCCTGCGAAGCGGGTTTGCTGCCCGGCGTATTGATGCGCAATGCGCAACTTCGTTTTATCTGCCGCGACGTTTATTTGCGCGTCGAGCGCTCCGATACGCCATTCACACGCGGCTACAATGCCGGGCAAGTGATCCGTGTCCCTGTCGCCCACGGCGAAGGCAATTACATCGCCGACGGCGAGACCATCGCGCGGCTCGAGAGCGAGGGCAGGGTGCTGTTTCGCTATTCGTCGCCGGACGGCATGATCGATCCGAATTGGAACCACAACGGCGCAATGAATGGCATTGCCGGCATCATTAATGAGCGTGGCAACGTGCTCGGGATGATGCCGCATCCCGAGAATCACGTCGAAGCATCGATGGGGCGGACTGATGGCCGCGGCCTTTTTGCCGGACTGCTCGATCACTTCAAGGTTGCCGCGTGAACCAAACGCTATCCGTGATCCCGAACGAACCTGCCATCACCCCTGAATTGATTGCCCAGCATGGGCTCACGCCAGAGGAATACGAGCGCATCGTCAAACTTCTCGACCGGACGCCAAGCTTCACCGAGCTTGGCATCTTCTCGGCCATGTGGAACGAGCACTGCTCGTATAAATCATCGAAAGTCCATCTGCGCACGCTGCCCACCGAGGCGCCTTGGGTGATCCAGGGACCCGGCGAAAACGCCGGCGTCATCGATATCGGCGATGGGCTCGCGGTTGTGTTCAAGATGGAGAGCCATAACCACCCAAGCTATATCGAGCCGTATCAGGGCGCCGCGACCGGCGTCGGCGGCATTTTGCGCGACGTATTCACGATGGGCGCACGGCCGATCGCCTGCCTCAATGCGCTGTCGTTTGGTGATCCCAAACATCCGAAGACGCGCGCGCTCGTCGCTGGCGTCGTGGCGGGCATCGGCGGCTACGGCAATTCGTTCGGCGTGCCGACTGTAGGCGGCGAAGTCCGGTTCGATCGGCGCTATGACGGCAATTGCCTGGTCAATGCCATGGCGGTCGGGCTCGCCGAAACTGACAAGATCTTCTATGCCAAGGCGACCGGCATTGGCATGCCGATCGTCTATCTCGGCTCGAAAACCGGGCGCGACGGCATTCATGGCGCCACCATGGCCTCCGCCGAATTCGGCGCCGATGCCGAGGAGAAACGGCCGACCGTCCAGGTCGGCGATCCGTTTTCGGAAAAGCTTCTGCTCGAGGCCTGTCTCGAAATTATGGCCAAGGGCTGCGTCATCGCCATCCAGGACATGGGTGCGGCCGGGCTGACGTGCTCGGCCGTGGAGATGGGCGCCAAGGGCGATCTCGGCGTCACGCTCGATCTCGACAAGGTGCCGTGCCGCGAGACCGGCATGAGCGCCTACGAGATGATGCTGTCGGAGAGCCAGGAGCGGATGCTCATGGTGCTCAAGCCGGACAAAGAAAAGGAAGCCGAGGCAATCTTCCGCAAATGGGGCCTCGATTTCGCCGTCGTCGGCGAGACTACGCCGAGCAAGCGCTTTGTCGTGCGCCATGGCGGTGCGGTGGTTGCCGATCTGCCGATCAAAGAACTGGGCGACGAGGCGCCGGTCTACCGGCGGCCGTTCACCGAACGTGGCAAACAAGCTGAGATCGATCCGGCTTCCGTGAAAGCGCCGGTGGGTATCGCCGAGGTGCTCGAAGCATTGATCGGCTCGCCGAATTTGTGCAGCAAACGCTGGGTATGGGAGCAATATGACCACGTTATTCTTGGCAATACCGTGCAGCGGCCGGGCGGCGATGCAGCGGTCATTCGGATCAATGACGGCCCCAAAGCGCTCGCGTTAACGGCTGACGTGACGCCGCGCTATTGCGAAGCCGATCCGTTCGAAGGCGGCAAACAAGCGGTGGCCGAAGCTTATCGCAATCTTAGCGCGGTCGGCGCGAAGCCGCTGGCGCTCACCGATAATCTCAACTTCGGCAATCCGGAACGGCCCGACATAATGGGGCAATTCGTCGGCTGCGTGCGCGGCATCGGCGCGGCCGCTCGCGCGCTCGACTTTCCGGTCGTGTCGGGCAATGTGTCGCTTTACAACGAGACTAACGGCCGCGCCATTCTGCCTACCCCAACGATCGGCGGCGTCGGGCTGATCGATGAATTTACCAGGTCGATGACGATGGCCTTCAAAAGCGAAGGCGAGGCCATCCTTGTGATCGGCGGCACTCGTGGCTGGCTCGGGCAGTCGCTGTATTTGCGCGAGCTCTGCGGCCGGGAGGACGGCGCTCCGCCGCCCGTCGATCTCGCGGTTGAACGGCGACACGGCGATTTCGTGCGCAGCTTGATCCGCGATGGCCTGATCACGGCGGCGCACGATGTTTCCGATGGCGGGCTCCTCGTTGCGCTGGTGGAAATGGCGATCGCCTCCGGAATCGGAGCGGTCTTGGAAGCGCCGTCCGAGGTTCCCGCCCACGCATTCTGGTTCGGCGAAGATCAAGCTCGTTACCTTGTTACGGCGAGGAACGTCGAGCCGATCATGGAACGCGCCAAGGCCGCTGGCGTGCCGGTGACCCCGCTCGGCGCCACCGGCGGCGCCCTGGTCTCAATTAGCGGCGAGCGGCCGCTGCGCGTTGCGGATCTAAAGCAGCGTTTCGAGGCATGGCTGCCGGCCTATATGGTGGGCTCGCATTGAGGGGCGAGCGACGCATTGCCGCTTGAAGCCGGCGCCACATTGACGCTTGCCGCCACCCGCCGCATTGTGGTCGCAACATTGCACAAATTGCTATGCTCGGGCCGTGCAGTTGGCCCAAGGGCCGGTGACAACAACATGCCGATGGCTGCGAGCGATATCGAGCGCTTGATCCGCGCGCGCATACCTGATGCGGAGGTGACGATCCGCGATTTGGCTGGCGACGGCGACCATTACGCCGCAACCGTCATCGCCGAGTCGTTTCGCGGCAAGTCTCGCGTCCAGCAGCACCAGATTGTCTATGAGGCGCTCAAGGGCGAAATGGGCGGCAAGCTCCATGCCTTGGCGCTGCAAACCGGTACGCCGGAGCGCTGAGCCAGCCGCCGATCCGTCCGGCCAAGCTGCCATCAGCGCAGATTTCAAGCCGCACTCGCGAATTCTGTTATTTTGGCATGCAATGCCGGCATTGCAGTAGCGGCATTGCAGTGAAGGCATGGGCTTTGCGCGCGCTTTGGACTACATATATGCCCGGCATGCGGATGGGATTCGGCGTAAGAGGGTTGCGCCGCCGCCAAGAAGGACGATTGTGATGGGTATCGAGCAATTCATCGATAATGAGGTCAAAGCCAACGATATCGTGCTGTTCATGAAGGGCACGCCGCAATTTCCGATGTGCGGCTTTTCCGGACAGCTCGTGCAAATTCTCGATTACCTGGGTGTCTCCTTTAAAGGGCTCAACGTCCTCGAAAACGATGACCTGCGCAGCGGCATCAAATCCTATTCCAATTGGCCGACGATCCCGCAGCTTTACGTCAAGGGCGAATTCGTCGGCGGCTGCGATATCGTGCGCGAAATGTTTCAGGCAGGCGAGCTGCAATCCTTGCTGAAGGGCAAAGGCATCCCAGTAAAGGAAAACACAGCCGCTTAGCGCTTTGCGATTTTCTGCCGCGTCCGGCGGAAGCGATCAGCGCATTCGGTTTGTGAGCAGCACGACCAGCGCCAAGACTAGCGCCAGGCCGACCAGGCTTTGTGCCGGAATGGCGGCAGCAAATTTCAGCACGTTATCGGCTACACCTGAGACGAAAACTCCAGACGAATCCGGCCCAAGTATCAAATAAATTAAAATGACGGAGATAACCGTCAAGAAGCCGATTTCGACGAAGATCCAAAGATATTGTTTGGCTTTCTGCAGATAATCCAGCATAGCACGCCCTCACGGAGCGCGGTCGCTGAGCGATCAGAACCGGCTCCAGCCCGCGATCATGCTTCAGCGGCGCCGGGTGAAGTGCTTACCCCACCCGAACGCCGTGCCGGTTTTCTCGCCTTGTCGCTTAGCCCAAACGCTGCTTCAGGCCACTTTCCGTCCTGAAAACAGCCAGAGGATCACGCCAAGCGTGATCAGTCCGACGAGTCCGCCGTCGCCTAGCGCCTTAACCAGCGTCATGATGTTGTTGGTTACGTTGCCAAAGAACGGCAGGTTGGCGCCGACCAGAAGCGCAGCGACGATCGCTAGCGCAAGCAGCATCAACCCGATTTCAGTCAGTGATCCGATCCAGCCCTTGATTCGTTGTAACGCGTCCATGTGCGTTCTCCCTTGTAATTCGTTAGGAAGCCCCAGCCATTACGCACGCTACGTACGCGAAGTTGCGACAATTTGCGGCATCAACGTAGCTTCAGAGCGCCCGAATCCGTCGGCAACGCGTTCCGAAACGCCTTCCGACGTCCGCTAGCGCGAATAATATTCGACGACGAGATGCGGCTCCATCATGACCGGATAGGGCACGTCGCTGAAAACCGGCACGCGGTTGAGTTTTGCCGTCATCTTTGAATGATCGACCTCGATGTAGTCCGGGACGTCGCGTTCGGCGAGCGCGTTGGCTTCCAGCACCAATGCAAGCTGCTTTGATTTGTCCTTGACCTCGATCGCGTCACCGACCCTGACGCGGAAGCTTGGGATGGTGACACGCCGGCCGTTCACCTTGATATGGCCGTGATTGATGAACTGACGTGCGGCAAAAACCGTGGGTACGAACTTGGCGCGATAGATCATAGTATCGAGCCGGCGTTCCAAAAGCCCGATCATGTGAGCGCCGGTGTCGCCCTTCAAGCGCCGCGCTTCTTCATAGATGCCGCGGAAGTGCCGCTCCGACATGTTGGCGTAATAGCCTTTGAGCTTCTGCTTGGCGCGTAACTGCACGCCGTAATCGGAGAGCTTACCTTTGCGGCGCTGGCCATGCTGGCCTGGGCCGTATTCGCGTTTGTTGATCGGTGACTTCGGCCGGCCCCAGATGTTTTGGCCCATCCGCCGGTCGATCTTGTACTTCGCCTCATGGCGCTTGGTCATCGCGTCCTCGCTGTTCGTTGCAATCGTAGCGCGGTGGTGCTCCGAAACTGCCGAAGCTCGGGATCGCGCCACATGGCTGAGGATCGCGCCCTCCTCTGTTCCTGAGCCATCGTGCCCGGGAACCGACAGGTTTGGCGCCGAAGCGCCGGCCCAAACCGCGGGTCGCGAAACACCGCGCGGGCCCCATGATCAGCAAGACCGGGGCCCGCGAAGTGCCGGGTTTTTAAGGCGAATGCGGCGTGCTGTCAAACCGGCAAGCGACCGGCAGAGACCGGCAAGAGCAAATCCATCAGGCGGAGAAATGCCGGCGCCAAATTGCTGTGGCACTCAAGAACTGACCGGTTCGGCGGACCGCATGCCGAAGCGCGCCAGGATTTCGGCCGGTGCGTGGCCGGACGTAAAGATCGCGCGCGTTGCCCCTTTGTCATTTGCGGCGGGCGCAACGTCGAGAAGATGCGCAACGCGGCGCGCGATAGCCGGCGCGGGATCGATGAAGTTCACCGGCCAAGGCGCAAGTTGTTCGAAGCGCGCGATCAGCAATGGATAATGCGTGCAGGCGAGCACCACCGTGTCGGTTCGCGCGCCCTCATCGCGAAAGCAGGGGGCAATTTCTGCGCCCAAGGCGGCGTCGGTGACCGGGCGACCATGCAGTTCGGCCTCCGCGTAAGCCGCAAGTTTTTTCGATCCGACCAGATCGACCGTGCAGCCCTGCGCGTGGTCGCGAATGAGCGCGCGGGTATATTCGCGCTTGACGGTGGCTTCGGTGCCCAGCACGGCGA
>CATPBC010000387.1 GCA_955652195.1 uncultured Xanthobacteraceae bacterium
AGCACGAGCCCTGCGATCACCACTAATAATCCAGCCATTTGTCCTCCTTCAACCTACGAAAAACGCGCCATTGGCGTCTTCCAGACCGACGAATGGCAACAATGTTGTGATATAGCGATGCTACCTAAAAATTCCGCTCCGCGCTGGAAACAGCTCACGCAGTGAGGTGCTTCTCGATCTGGTCGACCGAGAAATGTGGCTCAACAAAACGGCGATTTAGCCTAAAGCCATTTCGCGTTAATTCGAGCCGTCGAGCAGCCGCCGGGCGATGACTTGCGCCTGGATCTCGGCGGCGCCCTCGAAAATATTGAGAATGCGGGCATCGCATAAGATTCGCGACACCGGAAATTCGACGGCAAAGCCATTGCCGCCATGCACCTGCACCGCATTGTCGGCCGCGGCCCAGGCGACGCGCGCGGCAAGAAGTTTCGCCATGCCAGCCTCCAGATCGCAACGGCGGCCGGAATCTTTCTCTCGCGCGGCGTAATAGGTGAGCTGGCGCGCGATCATGATCTCCGCCGCCATGATCGCGACCTTGTCGGCGATGCGCGGGAAAGCGGCAATCGGCTGACCGAACTGGACGCGGCTTACGGCATAGCTTAGCGCCTGTTCCATCGCGGCCTGCGCCACACCAATCGCCCGCGCGGCGGTCTGGATGCGCGCCGCCTCGAATGTCGCCATCAATTGCTTGAAGCCGAGACCCTCGACACCGCCGAGGAGATTCTCCGCTTTGACGGCAAAACCGTCGAAGGCGATCTCGTATTCCTTCATGCCGCGATAGCCCAAGACCTCAATCTCGGTGCCGGTCATGCCCGGCACCGGGAATGGATCGTTGTCGCTGCCGCGCGGCTTTTCCGCCAGCAGCATCGACAGCCCGCGATAACCGGTCTCGGCCGGATTGGTGCGGACAAGGAGCGTCATCAGATCGGCCCGCACCGGATGCGTGATCCAGGTCTTATTGCCGTAGATTTTATAGACGTCGCCTTGGCGCACCGCGCGGGTTTTGAGCGAGGCGAGATCAGAACCGGTATTCGGTTCGGTGAACACCGCGGTCGGCAGCACTTCGCCAGAGGCGATCTTCGGCAGCCATTTGCGTTTTTGCTCCTCGGTACCCGAATTAAGAATGAGTTCGGCCGCAATCTCCGAGCGCGTGCCGAGGCTGCCAACGCCGATATAGCCACGCGATAATTCCTCGGAGACGACGCACATGGACTCTTTGCCCAGCCCCATACCCTCGTAGTCTTCCGGGATGGTCAGCCGGAAAACCCCGAGCTCCGCCATCTGCGCGATGACGTCGAGCGGGATGTATTCGTTGCGCAAATGCCAGGCTTGCGCGAACGGCGTAACTCGATCGTCGGCGAATTTACGCATCTCCTCGCGGATGGAATCGAGCGTGTCGTCGAGCCCGCAGGCGCCGACCGTCGCATCGTGATGCTGGCACATCAGCTCCATCAGCCGCGCCCGCCGCGCCGCCGTATTTCCGGTGGCGATTAGATGTTCGACGGCCGGATTGACCCGTGCCGCAACCGCCGCCGCGTTTAACCCGAAATCCGACAGCCGCACGATTTCGCCTTGGCTCATCGCAATGCCGCCGAGCACCTGGGCGAGATATTCGCCGGCGCCGATCCGCAGCAAGAGTTCCTCGATTTCGCCGAAACCGCCGGCGTCGGCGAGGCGCTGCGCATACAAGCCGAGCTGGCGAATGGCTTCGACATAGGTCGCAAGCCAAGCAAGGCCATGGGTGGCGCGCTGTTCGCTGTCGAACAGCCGCGACGCCACACGGCCCTCGACCGTTACGCGCCCCACAACGGCGCGGCGGGCATCGTTGAACAGCGCATCCATCGCCGCAACCGCATCGCCCAGCATGGCGATCACCTCACGGCGCGGCGGTCTCTCCGTAACGGCAGAGGGCATAGGTCACTCGTCAATTGGTCCTCGTTGATTGGCTCGCTTGTAGGTTGGATACAACGTCCGAGCGTTTCGACAAGCTTATGCGTGCAGTGCACAAAAGCCAATGTCCGCCCACGCCGCGAGAGCTTTTTCTGACCGGCGCAACGCGGCGGCAAGGGATGCTATCTAGTAGGCGCGTGATGGTTCCACTGGGGAGGCTTTCTGCCGTTGAACACAATCCGTGTGTGCTGGCGCGTAGCCTTGGATGCTTTCTACCGCTTCAACGCCGACGACGGTTGGGCGATCGCGAGCCATATCGCGCTGTCCGTGCTGATGTCGATGTTTCCGTTCTTGATCCTGGTGACGGCGCTAGCCGCCTTCATCGGTTCACAGAATCTCGCCGACGAAGTTGCCGGCCTGATCGTCGCGGCGTGGCCGCCTGAAGTATCCGGCGGCATTGCCGGTGAAATTCACAAAGTGCTGACCACGGCGCGCGGCGATATCCTCACCATCGGCGCGGTGTTCGCAGTTTATTTTGCTTCAAGCGGCATCGAGAGCCTGCGCATTGGGCTCAACCGCGCTTACGGTTTAAGCGAGACACGGCCGTGGTGGCTGCTGCGGCTGGAATCGGTCGGCTATGTGCTGATCGCCGCGATCGGATTGCTGGCGCTCGCTTTTCTGGTCGTACTCGGTCCGTTGGTGTTTCGCGCGGCACTGGGCTATCTCGATTGGCTCGAGCCGCTGGAGAGCCATTACAATATCGCGCGTTTTAGCGCCGCGACTTTCGTGCTGACGGTGGCGCTGTTGATCCTGCATATGTGGCTGCCGGCGGGGCGGCGGCACATCGAGGAAGTCTGGCCTGGGATTGTCGCCACGCTCGCGCTGTGGCTCACCTGCGGCTTCGTATTCGGCCGTTATCTTGCGGATTTTTCCTATACCTACGTGACCTATTATGCGGGACTTGCATCGGCGATGGTGGCGCTGGTGTTTCTCTATTTCATCGCCTGGATTTTCATCTATGGCGGCGAGCTTAATGCCGCGATCGCGCGCGAACGTGAAATCCGCCGGGAAATGCGGAATCGCGTAACGTAATGCAACGTCAGTTCACACGCTCAACTTTTGGATTTCGGCAGATCGGTGCGAACGTCCCGAAATTCTTGCGGCCCCTTGATGAGGCGGCGCTTTCGCCGCGTGCGTTCTTCATTAGTCGCGGACTGGTCGCCGAGGCGATCAATTTCGCGGCTTGCCAGATCTGCTGCCTTGCGCCCACTTGCTTTGCGGGGCCGACGTCGAATCTTTGCACCGCCAGCGAGGCCACGTTTCACGAGCCGTCGGATCGCCACCTCGCGCGACGGAGAATCGTGCTGTTTGCGGCGCCATCCATCTAGAATCTTCAAAACAGACGCGCCCAGATGCACTTCGATGCGCTGGGTTTTATCTTCCATGGGCTTCAACCGCGATATCGTGTGCTGCTTTGAATATTGTACGGTGATTAAGCGCACGCGCAATGTGCGCCCGAGGCCTGTGCCCTAGCCAGAATCATCGCCACATCACTAAGCTTAGGCAGCTAATTTCCAAGCAATTCGAATTGATCGAAAAAGGTGAATTGATAGGCCACGCACCGCGCGATCTGAAAATATACTGATGACGTTGAACGATCTGATGAATAAATGCTGCACTTGCTGCCTGACCAAATCGGGTTTCTGCAATCCAGCGACGCAGCAACCAAGCCGGCCAATCCAGGCGGGCCTACGACGCCACTCGTCCTGCGGCCAAGCCAGCAGGCAACGGCAACTCCGGTGCCGCCAGACACCGGCATGATCCATCTACGGC
>CATPBC010000388.1 GCA_955652195.1 uncultured Xanthobacteraceae bacterium
CAGCCATGGTGCAACGGCAATATCGGCCTCCTCGGCATTTCCTATTTCGCCATCAATCAGTGGTTCGTCGCCAACTTAAGGCCGCCCTCATTGAAGGCGCTCATCCCGTGGGAAGGCTTTGCCGATCTTTACCGCGACGCGCTTTATCACGGCGGCATACTGAACCTGTTCATGACCAATTGGTACACCGCGCATATGCTGCATCATTTGCTCGGCCGCGCTTCGCGAGAGCTTGCCGACGGCTGGCACATCAACACGCTGCATTTCTGGTTGCGCAACAACCTCGATAGCGGCGCGTTCTGCGGCTCGCAGGCACAATGGGACAAGATCGATGTGCCGATGTTCAGCGTCGGCAATTGGTCCGGCATGGGCCTGCATTTGCGCGGCAATACCGAGGCGTTCATGCGCGCGGCAACCCCGCACAAGAAGCTGCGCATTCATCTCGGCTCGCATGTGCATCCGTTCTATACCGAAGACGGACGACGCGATCAGATTCGCTTCTTCGATTATTGGCTCAAGGGCATCGACAACGGCGTCATTAAGGAGCCGCCGGTAAAGCTTGCCATTCGCAAGGGCGGCAACGCCTTCGAATGGCGCAGCGAACATGAATGGCCGCTCGCCCGCACGCGCTGGACCAAATTCTATCTCGATTTGTCGCAGCCTGCGGAAGATCGCGCCGGCGTAACTAGCGCGCTCACCACGACCAAGCCAGCCAACACGGCATCGCGGACCTATGCCGCGTCGAGCCTGGGCTCGATGGGCTCGACCTCGGCGGCCTCATCGCAGGTGATGGGCAGCGGCATCAAGCCCGGTATGGGGATTTCACTCGAGACGCCGCCGCTTGCCGCCGACACCGAAATCACCGGCCCGCTCGCCGCCGTGCTGTGGGTGTCGAGCTCCACCGAAGACATGGATTTATTTCTGACGCTGCGCAATTTCGCGCCCGACGGCAGCGAAGTCATGGAAATCGGTCAGCAGGGCCTGCCGGTGCCGGTAGCGAAAGGTTGGTTGCGCGTATCGCACCGCGAGCTCGATCCCGAGCTTTCGCGCCCGTATCGCCCGTATCATCGCCACGTCCGCCGGCTTTATTTGACGCCGGGCGAGGTGGTTCGCGTTGAAGTGGAGATCTGGCCGACCTCGATGGTGTTTAAGAAGAATCATCGAATTCGGCTGGATATCCAGCCGCGCGACGGCGTCGGCAGGAGCCACTACATGCACTATCACGCCGATTACAATATTGGCACGAATACGGTTCATGCCGGCGGCGACATGGATTCCTATCTGCTGCTGCCGGTTATTCCGGCGAGCCGCTGAGCCGTATTACTGTTGAGCATTTGTTAAGCACATCGTGCTGCGTCGCTTAACGCTAAAACAACCGGTCCGCGCCTAGGTTTTGCTGTTAAAGCATGATCCCGAAAAGTGGGAACCGGTTTTCGGAAAAGATCAGGCTCAAACAAAAGAGACGCAATGATCGGCGCTCCAAATCTTCCGAAGTTGAGCCGTAACTGGCCGCTCGTCGTCATTGCGGGCGTTGTCGGCCTCGCGGTTGGCATTGCCATTTTCGTGCTGTGCGGAACATCCTGGGTCGTCGCCGTGCTCACGGAAGCATCGCCGCCGTTGGCGGCGTTGCTATTCGCATTGCCGTTCGCGTTCGGCCTGGCGGCGGTCGAAGGATTGTTGGTCAATCACCGGCGCCGAAAACAGACGCGGTTGTTCCGCGCAGCCCTTAACAACATGACCCAGGGTCTGTGCATGTTCGACAGCGCGGCGCGACTCGTGCTGTGCAACCAGGTCTACATCGAAATGTATGATCTGCAGCCCGAGCATGCGCGGCCGGGGACGCCATTGCGCGATCTGTTGATGCATCGGCTCGCCGTCGGGAATTTCAACGGCGATCCGGATCACTACGTCGCCGATTGTGTGCGCCAGGCGGCCGAAGGCCGGACCGAAACCAAGACCATCGAGCTCAAGGACGGCCGCGTCATCGCGCTGGTCAGCCGTCCGATGCGCGGCGGCGCCTGGGTCGCCACGCATACCGACGTCACCGAGCAGCTGCTCGCCGAGAAAGAGCGTGACTCGCTGCGCCAGCGAGCAACGCCGCCGCGCGGTCGATGTGGCGATCAGCTCATTTCGCGCGCGCGTCGAAAATGTCCTCGACACCGTCAGTCAAAGTGCCGCCGCGATGAAAACGGCGGCAAAATTGTTGCTGACGACTTCCGACCATACCTTGCATCGCGCGGAAGGTGCGGTGCACGGCTCGAACGCCGCCTCCGCAAACGTGGAAACCGCGGCCACCGCCGCGGCGGAGCTTTCACTTTCGATCAAGGAGATCAGCCGCCAGCTCGGGCAGACCAATCAGGTGGTGCGCGCCGCGGCGGCCGACGCCAGCGCCACCAATGAGGACATCGCCGCGCTCGCGCATGTGGCGCAAAAGATCGGCGACGTGGTGAAGCTCATTCAGGACATCGCCGGTCAGACCAATCTGTTGGCGCTCAATGCCACGATCGAAGCGGCGCGCGCCGGCGAGGCGGGCCGCGGCTTTGCCGTGGTGGCTTCGGAAGTGAAATCGCTCGCGGTGCAGACCGCCAAGGCGACCGAAGAAATCACCCATGAAATTCTTTCGGTGCAGGCGTCGAGCGGCAAGGCGGTCTCGGCGATCCGCGAAATTACCCGGCGCATGCAGGACATTAATACTTACACCAGCGCGGTGGCCATTTCCGTCGAGCAGCAGGAGCTGGCGACCGGAGAAATATCGCACAACGTCGCCAGCGCCGCAAACGGCGCCAAAGCGATCGTCGCCGCGCTCGGCGAGGTTGCCGGCGGCGTCACGCAGACGCGCGGCTCGGCGCAGACTGTGCTCGCCGCCACCGAACAGGTCGAACACGCCACCACCAAGCTGCGCAGCGAAGTCGAAGCGTTCTTGAGCACGGTGGCGGCTTAAAGCGAGAGATTGGCGGTCATCGCCCGGCGGCATAACCCTGCATGCCGCGTGCGTTGGCCGCGGCGCGGCGGCGCGGCCCGACGCGCGAGGCGGCGGTGAGCCGGCCTTCCGACCAATCCGGTCCGGTCTCGACGATGTGGCCGCAGCGCTCCAGTTCGGCGACGGTCTGTTTCGGCACGCGGCCTTCGAGCACCAGCACGCCGGGGCGCGCGGTGCGCGGCCAGAACGAGCTGGGAAAATGTTCGGAGTGCCACGCCGGCGCATCGATCGCCTCTTGCAAATTCATGCCGCAATGGACGTGGCGCAAGAACATTTGCGTGATCCATTGATCTTGGCCGTCGCCGCCGGGCGAGCCCCAGGCGAGATACGGCTTGCCGTCGCGCAGTGCGAGCGTCGGGGAGAGCGTGGTGCGCGGCCGCTTGCCGGGCGCTAGCGCCGCCGGATGGCTCTCTTCCAGCCAGAACATCTGGGCGCGAGTGCCGAGGCAGAAGCCGAGTTCGGGAATAACCGGCGAGGAATGCAGCCAGCCGCCCGACGGCGTCGCCGAAATCATGTTGCCGGCCTGATCGACGATATCGAAATGCACGGTATCGCCGCGGCTTGTCCCCATGCGGCCAACGGTCGGTTCGCCCACGCCGGCAGCGAGCTCCGCCGGCGCGCGGCGCAGCTTCACCACCGCGCCGAAACCTTCGATCGAGCCCGGGCGCAATTCGCGCGAGGCGGTTTCGCCGATCAGCTTGCGCCGTTCGAAATTGTAGGCGTCCGACAATAGCGTCGCCATCGGCACCTCGACGAAATCGGGATCGCCGTAGAACGCCTCGCGGTCGGCATAAGCAAGCTTCGACGCCTCGACGATCCGATGAATGAAATCGGGACCGGTCGGATCGAGTCCATTAAGCTCGAAACCTTTGAGCAGCGCAAGCTGCTGCAGCGCCACCGGTCCCTGGCCCCATGGACCGGTCTTGCATACGGTGTAGTGCCCGTAATTGTAGGTCAGCGGCGCTTCGATATGCGGCGTCCAGCGCGCCATGTCGTCGGCGGTGAGCACGCCGCGATGCCGCTGGCCGCTGCTATCCATGACCGCTTGCGTGCGGCAGAACCGGTCGATCGCCTCGGCGACAAAACCATGACTCCAGGAGCGCCGCGCGCGCTCGATCTGCGCGACACGATCGCCGCCGGCGCTTTCCGCCTCTTTGATAATGCGGCGGTAGGTCGCCGCGAGCGTCTTGTTGGCGAACAGCGATCCGGCGGCCGGCACTTCGTTGTTCGGCAAATAGACCGCTGCCGAGGTCGGCCAATGGTCGCGGAACATGGCGGCAACCGTCGCGATCGTGGCATTGGCGCGTTCGAGCAGCGGATAGCCGTTCTGCGCATAACCGATCGCCGGGGCGAGAACTTCGGCAAGCGACATGGTGCCGAAATCGCGCAATAGCAGCATCCAGGTCTCGAACGTGCCGGGCACCACGGCGGCGAGGAGCCCGGTGCCGGGAACGAGATCGAGTCCTTCGCTGCGATAATGCGCGATGGTGGCTCCGGCAGGCGCCACGCCTTGCCCGCAGATCACTTCGGTCTTGCCGCGCCGCACGTCATGGACGATCGCCGGCACGTCGCCGCCGGGTCCATTCAAATGCGGCTCGACTACTTGCAGCGTGAACGCCGCCGCTACGCCGGCGTCGAACGCATTGCCGCCCTTTTCCAGCATCGCCATGCCGACGGCAGTGGCGATCCAATGGGTCGAGGTCACGACGCCGAAGGTGCCTTCAATCTCCGGGCGGGTCGTAAACGTGCTCGGATTGATATTGGTCATGAAAACTCGTTTGTTGCTTTCGGTCATGCTGGTGTCTTGTAAGGGTCTTTGCGGGTATCGGGCGGCCTGTAGTGGATGATCCTGTTGCGTGTCATAAAACACGCGCTTAGGAGAATTTAGGGCGCCGACTTTATCCGGCTAGGCGCCCGTCTGCCAG
>CATPBC010000389.1 GCA_955652195.1 uncultured Xanthobacteraceae bacterium
GCTCGCTTCGTTGCCCGCGCTGACAACCCGATGCGAGACGTGCTGCCCGAGCTGGTCGAGGGCAAAAAGATCGCCGTTGTCGCCGGTACGGCGCATGAGGCCTTCCTCAAGGAAATGTTCACCGCGGCGGAAGTGCGTGCTTACGCCAATGCGGAGGCGGCGCGCGAGGCGCTGCGCAATCAGGATGTCGACCTATTGTTCGGCGACGGCGTCACGCTGGCCTTCTGGATCAACGGCTCCGAATCGGCTGGCTGCTGCGCGTTCCGCGGCGGGCCGTTCCTGGAAAGCCGGTATTTTGGTGAAGGCGTAGGAATTGCCGTCAGACGCGGCAACGATCTATTGCGGCAGGCTTTGAACTGGGCCTTATTCCGGCAATGGGAGAAGGGCGCGTTCACGGATCTGTGGCTGCGCTATTTTCCGATCAGTCCGTTTTGAGGCCAACCTGTTGATTTCGAAGTTCGCATCAGAGGTGCCGCAAACACTTGCGAACTTCGAAATCGGGACACTAGTGTCACGCACAATCGTAACGCCGCGGAGCCTATGCAACATCCTGACGGCGCTCGAAGCCCAGACCATGTCGCTCCGTGAACTGGCGGAACTGTCGCACGCCTGGCCGTTTGAGGAGGCGCGCAAGATCGTCGCGCGGCTGAAGAGAAAGCCGAAAGACGAAATCATTTTCGAAACCGGTTACGGGCCGTCGGGTCTGCCGCATATCGGCACGTTCGGTGAGGTGGCGCGCACCTCGATGGTGCGCCATGCCTTTCGCGTTTTGACCGACGACAAGATCAAGACGCGGCTGATCGCATTTTCCGATGACATGGACGGATTACGCAAGGTCCCGGACAACGTTCCGAACAAAGAAATGGTGGCCCAGTATCTCGGCAAGCCACTCACGCGCGTTCCTGATCCTTTCGGTACCCATAACAGTTTTGCCGAGCACAATAATGCGCGGCTGCGCGGGTTCCTTGACCAATTCGGCTTCGATTACGAGTTCATGTCATCGACCGCCTGTTACACGACGGGACGTTTCGACGAAGCTCTTCTCAAAGTGTTGCAGCATTTCGAGGAGGTCATGGCGGTCATGCTGCCTTCGCTCCGCGAAGAGCGGGCGCAGACCTATTCGCCATTTCTGCCGATTGACCCGCAGAGCGGAATCGTCCTGCAGGTGCCTGTGGTCGAACACGATGCCAAGGCCGGCACCATCACCTATGAACATCCCGATCGGGGCGAGCGCGTCACAACGCTCGTCACCGGCGGCCGCTGCAAGCTGCAATGGAAGCCGGATTGGGCGATGCGCTGGGTTGCGCTCGGCATCGATTACGAAATGGCCGGCAAGGATTTGATCGATTCAGTAAAGTTGTCCGGAGAAATCTGCCGCACGCTCGGCGGTACGCCGCCGGAAGCATTCACCTACGAGCTTTTTCTCGATGAGAACGGGCAAAAAATCTCCAAGTCGAAAGGCAACGGGCTAACGATCGAAGAATGGCTGCGCTATGCCAGCCCGGAAAGTCTGTCGCTGTTCATGTACCGCGAGCCGAAAGCTGCCAAACGGCTCTATTTCGATGTCATCCCGCGCCACGTCGATGATTATCTGCAATTCCTCGAAGCCTATCCGCGACAAGAAACCAAGGAAAAGCTCGGCAATCCAGTTTGGCACATTCATAACGGTGCGCCGCCGCCAGCGGACAATCCGGTGCCGTTCGCGATGCTGCTGTCGCTGGTCACCGCCTCGAATGCGGCAAATGCCGAAACGCTGTGGGGCTTTATCACCCGCTACCGACCGGGCGTGACGTCAACTACGCACCCGCGCCTTGCCGCGCTGGTCGATTATGCCATCAATTACTATCGCGACTTCGTGGCGCCGGTGAAAAAGTTCCGCTCGCCGAGCGCGGCGGAACGTGCCGCGCTGTTGGATTTGCGCGATGCGCTTGCGCAACTGCCGGTGCAGGCGACGGCTGAGGCGATCCAGGAGGTGGTCTACGAGGTCGGCCGCCGCGAACCGTTTCTCGACAAGACTGGCAAAATCAAAACCAAAGATGGCAAACCCGGCGTCTCGCTCGAATGGTTCAATATGCTTTATCAGGTGCTGCTCGGTCAGGAAAAAGGTCCGCGGTTCGGCTCATTTGTCGCCGCCTATGGCATCACCGATACGGTTGCGATGATCGACGGCGCCTTGGCGCGATCGGCCTGATCGCACATTAGCTTGGCAAAAACGCCGCTGCGATCTTATTGGCTGACCCACAGAATGCGGGCGATCCAAACAACGTCGACCATCGCCAGCACGTGGTCGCCCAGCACTTGGTCGCCATGTTGCGGATTGAGTGATTCAAGCTCGATTGATTTTGCCGTTTTGCGCTTGAGCTCATTAGCTGTCATCCCGCCGGACTTCGTGCGCACCACCACGCGGTCACCGCGGCGGATCGGAGCCGAAGGCGAGACGATGATGACGTCGCCATCCCGATAGGCCGGCGCCATCGCGTCGCCGGAAATTTTCAGGGCATAAGCGTGCCCGTCATTGACCGCCGGGAATGCAATTGCCTGCCAGCGCTCGCCGGTCGGAAAGCCGCAATCGTCGAAATAGCCGCCCGCGCCGGCATCGGCGAAGCCGAGGAGCGGCACGGCACGTGCCGCAACACCGGCGTCGCGCTCGATTAACGCGACAAATGTCTCGAGTGGAATTCCGGTCGCGGCGAGCGCCTTGGCGATGGATTCTGTAGAAGGCCAGCGGGCGCGGCCTTCTGCGGTAGCGCGCTTTGACTTGTTAAACGTGGTGGGATCGAGGCCGGCGCGGCGGGCAAGCCCCGAAGCGGTCAATCCGGCGCGCGCAGCGAGACGATCAATGGCTGACCAGACCTGCGCATGCGTCAGCATCGACACCCCTGAACGCGGCGGTTGCGAAACGCGGCAGCTTCAGAACAATTCAAGCGACTTGAAAGCCAAAATCCCGGTGTTCCAAGCAAAGCACGATCTCGCTAACCATCGCCTCGCCAGCCGATCAACCTGCCTGCGATGATAGGAATTATTGCCTTGGCGCTCAAGGCCCGATAGGGTCCGCGACTTGTTAGGCGACTTTGTCACGCGGTTTACCACGCGACTTACCACGCGACTTGCAGCGCATCCCACGATTGATCGTGACGACGATCTACAAAATTTGCGAGCGGGCAGCCTGGCGTCTGGCCGAACAAAATGGAATTTATTCCGGCTCGGACGCCGATGCCCATGACGGCTTCATTCATTTTTCTACCGCTGCGCAGCTTACTGGAACGGCGGTGAAACACTTTGCGCGGCAGCGCGATCTGTTACTCGTCGCAGTTAGCGCCGATGCGTTGGGTGCGGCGCTCAAATGGGAAATCTCGCGCGGCGGTGATCTGTTTCCGCATTTGTACGCCGCATTGCCACTCGCCGCGGTGCGTTGGACGCATCCTCTGCCCGACGAAGTTAATGGTCAGCGCGCCTTGCCGGAGCTCGCGCCATGATCGGCTTACTCGATCGGCTCGCCCGGCCGCTTCTCTACGCTCTCGATCCCGAAGACGCTCATCGGCTTGCGATCAGGATGTTGCAAGTCGTACCTATGCCGCCGCCGGCCAAAGACGACAAGCGGCTGGCAATGCGCGTGTTCGGGCTCAATTTCTCCAACCCGATCGGAATCGCCGCCGGCTTTGACAAAAATGCCGAGATTCCGGATGTGCTGCTTCGCGCCGGCTTCGGCTTTGTCGAAGTCGGCACCATCACGCCACTGCCGCAGCTCGGTAATTCCCGCCCGCGATTATTTCGCCTCGACGCCGATCGGGCTGTCATCAACCGGCTCGGCTTTAATTCCGAGGGTGGCGATACCGTGCTGCGACGCCTGGCGGCGCGGGCGCCAGCGGGCGGCATCGTCGGCGTCAATGTCGGCGCTAACAAAGATGCGGCCGATCGCGTCGCCGACTATGTGCGACTGATCGAGCGTTTTGCCGCAGTGGCGAGCTATGTCACCGTCAATATTTCCTCGCCCAACACGCCCGGTTTGCGCGACATGCAGCAGGCAACAGTGCTGGACGATTTGCTGGCGCGAGTCATCGAGGCGCGCGACCGCGTGGCGCCAAATGCTGGACCGACGCCAGTGCTGCTCAAGATCGCCCCCGACCTGGCGCTTGCCGATCTCGACGATGTGGTCGGTATCGCCCGCGCACGCCGGGTCGACGGCATGATCGTCGGCAACACCACCGTGACCCGGCCTGCCGGTCTGCGCGACAAAGCAAAGGCCCAGCAAGCCGGCGGATTGTCCGGCCGTCCGCTGTTAGCTCTCGCGGATCGCATGCTGGCAGAAACTTACGTGCGCGTGGAGGACGTATTCCCGCTGGTCGGGGCCGGCGGCATCGATTCCGGCGCCAGCGCACTTGGAAAAATTCGCGCCGGCGCAAGCCTGGTTCAGGTCTATTCCGGATTGGTGTTTCGCGGGCTTGGCCTTGTTGCCGAGATCAAGCGCGCCATCCTCGCCGCACTCGAACGCGACCATGCCCAAAGCCTGGCGGACTACGTCGGGTCGGAAGCCGCCGCGGTCACCGCCGAACCGTGGCCGGCATGATTTCGTCCACAGACGATCATAGAGCTTCGATCACAAAGCTGGTTGGCGAAGCGTTTTAGCCAGTTCTGCAGCAATACTGACTGCCGCAGGCGTATCGGAATGTACGCATACGGTCTCAGCTCGTACTGGAATATCGCGGCCGCTTGTCGTCGCGACAACGTGGTCGCGCATCACGCGAACCACGCGGGCGGCTGCATGCGCCGGATCGACGGCATCATGAACGCGGCTGAGAATCAGATTGCCATCGCCGTCATATTCGAGATCGGCGTAAAACTCGGCAATCATGGCGACCCCCTTTTTCCTATAGGCGGTCTCGTGCGCGGTGAATGCCATGCCGAGTACCGGGACGCCGAACACGCGCGCGGCATCGGCAATCGCGCCGGCAATAGCTTCATCGCGGGCAGCCATGCCGTAGAGCGCGCCATGCGGTTTTATGTGGTGGAGCGGCATGCCCTCGGCATCGAGAAAGGCCTTCAACGCTCCGGTCTGATAGATCACCAGGTCCTCCACCTCCTCAGGCGAGATGACCATCGCGCGCCGGCCAAAGCCCTGCATGTCCGGCAGTGAGGGATGCGCGCCGACCTTCACGCCATGCTGTTTCGCCAGCCGCACTGTTGCGTGCATGATCGCAGGATCGGATGCGTGGAAGCCGCACGCCACATTAGCGAGGTCGATGTGCGGCATGAGCGCCGCATCATTGCCAAGCCGATAAAGGCCAAAACCTTCGCCCATATCGCAATTGATCGTCATTGCCATTGTCATGGCCATTGTCATGAGAACCCGTTCAGCGCATTGCCGTCGCGCCGCGCGACGGCACGAGTACCGGCTTAAGCGACGGAACCAGTCTTCGCCGCTCACGCCGCGCCGGAACGGTGCGATAGACCTGCTTGGTTGCTTCGACGATATGTACCCCGGCGAACGGCGCCGACAAAGTGGCGCCGGTGCGCTCCCAGGCGCCGGCCGAGCGTAAAAACCAGCGCCGTGGGATCGGCGGCACGTAAAGTGCTTCCCCCCAGCCGGTCGGCGTAAACCAACTATCGCGCAACAAATGCATGATCTGCGTTCGCGAATAGGGCCGTCCGTGGCCGAACGGCGTCGTGTCCACACGCGCCCAGACCCCGCGCCGGTTCGGCACGACCGCCAAAAGCCGACCACCGGCGGCCAGCACGCGCCAGGTTTCACGCAACAGCTCAATCGGATCGGGCGACATTTCCAGCGCGTGCACTAGCAGCACGCGATCGACCGCCGAATCGGTTAGCGGCAACTCGTCTTCCTCGACCAGTGCGGCCAAGGCCGGGCGCGTCGAGGGCCAGCGCACCACGCCTTGCGGCGCCGGCATCAAAGCGAGGCAGCGTTCCGCCTCGCCGCGGAATAGGCCGAGGTAGGGCGTCGTGTAGCCGATTCCCAGGACCCGCAATGCGCGGGCGTCCTTCCACCGCGCGCGGATGCCGCGGCCAACGAAACGGCGCGCCACCACGCCGAGGTGCTGGGCATAGAAATTGCGGAGGTCAACGACATCCATGGCAGCAAAATAGCATGTCACTGCATGTTGCGCCCTTGCGGATAATGACGCCAAATGCCTACCTTTATGCCATCGTGATTTATCGTTACCGCTCGCTTTTCAAGCGCACAAAATGAGATAGTCATGCCGGCGCAAACTTATTTGTTCGGTTGTTTGAGCGATAATTTCGGCGTGCTGCTGCACGATCCGGAGACTGGCGCCACCGCCTCAATCGATGCCCCTGAGGCCGAGCCGGTCGAGGCGGCGCTTAAGAAAACCGGCTGGCGGCTTACCGATATTCTCGTCACCCATCACCATGGCGATCACACAGCCGGCATCGGCGAGCTCAAGGCGCATCACCACTGCCGGGTGACTGCGCCCCGCCGTGAGGCGCAGCGCATCGCCCATGTCGACGAGACAGTCGCGGAAGGCGAGACGGTGAAGGTCGGCTCGTTGCAAGGACGCGTGCTCGACACGCCAGGACATACCGCCGGTCACATTTCCTTTGTTTTCCCGGCGGACCGGCTCGCCTTTGTCGGCGACACGCTGTTTTCCATCGGTTGCGGACGCGTCATCGAAGGCGATCCGCAAATGATGTGGAATTCGCTCCTGAAGCTTCGCGGCCTTCCTGACGATACACGCTTTTATTGCGGCCACGAATATACCGAGGCCAATATCCGATTCGCCAAGAGCATCGAGCCGAACAACAAGGCGCTCGCGGCGCGTGCCGAAGAGGTGGCAAAGCTCCGCGCAGCGAGTAAGCCCACCATCCCGGCAACGATCGGGGCCGAGAAGGCGGCCAATCCGTTTCTTCGCGCCGATAATTCCGAGCTTGCCAAATCGCTCGGCCTCGGCGGTCAGCCGGCCTGGAAAGTGTTCGCCGAAATTCGCGAGCGGAAGAATCGCTTCTAATGGCCGTGCTGAGTGCACAAGACATTATCAGGATGCTCGCTCTCAAGCCGCACCCGGAGGGCGGCCACTTCCGGGAGACCTTCCGCGACCCAAAGCAGATCGCGGATGACCGCTCGGTCTCGACCGCGATTTATTTTTTGCTCGCGCGCGGGGAACGTGCGCACTGGCATCGCATCGACGCCGTGGAAATCTGGCACTGGTATGCCGGCGCGCCGCTGCAGCTTGAAATCGCTGCGGCGCCCGGCCGGGTCGAGCGCGTGACGCTTGGCGGCGATATTTCAGCCGGGCTGCGTCCTCAGGCGGTGGTCCCGCCGCAGGCCTGGCAGGCGGCGCAAACGTTAGGCGACTGGACGCTGCTTGGCTGCACCGTCGCGCCCGGGTTTGATTTTGCAAAGCACGAAGTGGCGCCGCAGGGATGGTCGCCGGAATGATCTAGGCGGCTATGGCGCTGGTTGCCGTGTCAGGCGAAATATTGCCCGCCATTCGCGCTCAGAGTCGAACCGGTGAACAGGCCGGCATCGTCTGAGGCCAGGAACACCACGCAGCGCGCGATCTCTTCCGGCTCGCCCAGCCGCCCGATCGGGATCTGTGGCAGGATGTTTTTCTGCAACACCTCCTGCGGCATCGCCTTGACCATGTCGGTCGCGATATAGCCAGGACAGATCGCATTGACGGTGATGCCGGCGCGGGCGCCTTCCTGCGCCAAGGCCTTGGTGAAGCCGATTTCGCCGGCCTTGGCGGCAGAATAATTGGTCTGCCCGAATTGTCCTTTCTGTCCATTGATCGAGGAAATATTGATGATGCGGCCGAACTTACGTTCGCGCATACCCTCGATCACATTGCGGCACATGTTGAACAATGATCCGAGATTGGTGTTGATCACCTCGGTCCATTGCTCGGGCTTCATGCGGTGAAGCTGCGCGTCGCGCGTGATGCCGGCATTATTGACCAGAATGTCGACCGGTCCGAGTGCGGCCTCGACCTGTTTGACGCCGGCCGCGCACGCCTCGAAGGAAGAAACGTCCCATTTGAAGACACCGATGCCGGTTTCGGCCTTGAATTTCTGCGCCGCCTCGTCGCTGCTGCCGTAATTCGCAGCGACGTTGAAGCCGGCTGCCTTCAAACCCTTGCTGATCGCAGCGCCAATGCCGCGCGTACCGCCGGTGACGAGTGCAACGCGGGCCATGATGTCCTCTATCGCTCCACGTACTATCTTTCCACGCACATGGCGATGCCCATGCCGCCGCCGATGCACAATGTGGCGAGGCCTTTTTTCGCGTTTCGCTTCTGCATCTCATAGAGCAGCGTCACCAGCACGCGCGTTCCAGACGCCCCGATCGGATGGCCGAGCGCGATTGCGCCGCCGTTGACATTCACTTTGTTGGTGTCCCAGCCGAGATCTTTGTTGACGGCGCAGGCCTGCGCCGCAAACGCCTCGTTGGCCTCGACGAGGTCGAGGTCACCGACGTTCCAGCCGGCTTTCTTAAGCGCTGCGCGTGAAGCCGGAATCGGGCCAGTGCCCATGATTTTCGGATCGACGCCGGCCTGGGCCCACGACACGATGCGCGCAAGCGGCGTCTTGCCGAGCTTGGCCGCTTCACTGGCTTTCATCAGGACCACGGCGGCGGCGCCGTCATTGATGCCGGAGGCATTGGCGGCGGTCACGGTGCCTTCCTTGTCAAAGGCGGGCCGCAATTTGCTGATCGCTTCCAGCGTGGTGCCATGCTTGGGATATTCGTCGGCGTCGACGACGATGTCGCCCTTGCGGCTCTTGACGGTCATCGGCGTGATCTCGTCCTTGAACCTGCCGGACTTCTGCGCCGCTTCGGCCTTGTTCTGCGACGCGACGGCGAAAGCATCCTGCTGTTGGCGGGTAATCTGCCATTGCCGCGCGACGTTCTCGGCGGTGTTGCCCATGTGATAGCCGTTAAAGGCGTCCCATAAACCATCCTTGATCATCGTATCGATCATCTCGAAGTCGCCCATTTTGACGCCGCCGCGCAGGTGGGCGCAGTGTGGGGCGACGCTCATCGATTCCTGACCGCCGGCGACGACGATGTCGGAATCGCCGTTGACGATTGCCTGGTAGCCAAGCGCGACAGAGCGCAGGCCCGAGCCGCAAAGCTGATTGACCCCCCAAGCC
>CATPBC010000390.1 GCA_955652195.1 uncultured Xanthobacteraceae bacterium
AATCAGTACCATGTCGTGCTGGAGGTCGATCCGCGTTTCCAATCCAGCCCCGACTCGCTCAACAATATCTATGTGAGCTCTGCTGCCGGACAGCAGGTGCCGCTCAGCGCGGTAACCAATAGTACGATCACGGCCGCGCCGATCGTCATCAATCACCAGGGCATGTTCCCTTCAACCACGATCTCGTTCAACTTGGCGCCCGGGACAGCGCTCGGCAACGCGGTTGCCGCGATCCACCGGATTGAACAGGCAAGCGGCAAGCCGGCGTCCCTTGCCACGACTTTTCAGGGCAACGCCAGCGCCTTCCAATCGGCACTTTCCGGCGAAGTGATCCTGATCGCGGCGGCGCTGGTGGTCATCTATATCATCCTGGGTGTTCTCTACGAGAGCCTTATCCATCCGATCACTATCCTTTCGACTTTACCGTCGGCCGGCATCGGCGCGCTGCTGCTCTTGCTGGCCGTGCATGTCGATCTCAGCGTAATCGCTATGATCGGAATCATCCTGTTGATCGGCATCGTCAAGAAGAATGGCATCATGCTGGTTGACTTCGCGCTCGATGTCGAACGCCATGAAGGCGCCAGCCCGGAGGACTCGATCTATAAGGCCTGTATGCTGCGGTTTCGGCCGATCCTGATGACGACGATGGCGGCGCTGTTAGGCGGCGTACCGCTGATGCTCGGCAGCGGCGCTGGATCGGAGATCCGCCAGCCGCTGGGTTACACGATCGTCGGCGGATTGATCCTCTCCCAGCTTCTAACGCTGTTCACAACGCCGGTCGTCTACATTTATCTTGATCGATTGCAGGCGTTCCTGCGGCGTTTGCGTGAGCCATCGAAGAAAGCCAACGCCGTCGCGTGAAGCTGATCAGCGGTGCGGAGCTGCGCCTGCTGTAGGGGTCGCCGTTTCAACCGACCAAAGCACTACGTCCGCTTTATGAACTGCTTTGCTTCCTCCAATTAAGTGATATGGAGAACATGACCAAGAACAATGGAATTGCGATGATCGAAAACAGCCAAGCAATTTGGAAATAGGCCGTTCGCCAATCAACCAAACTCGCCAGATGAGTTATCTCATTGGAGAAATCCAGTTTGTCCGGCGTGCTGCATTCAACATATTGAAAAAATCGGTAGGAAATTTCTGAAACCCCAAGGCAGAGTGCGGCTGCGGCAAGCGACAAGACGATAATTGAAGTCGCCAGCCATCGCGCCAATCCGGGCCTGTGAAAAACCCCACCCTTTTCTGCGGCGAACGTGGTGGCCGCAACGACAATGCCGTCAAAGGCCAACAGAGCTAATCCTTTTTCGTCGATAACATTCAAAATGTCGTACAGGTTCTTTACGATTTCTCCGGCATGCGGCGGACTAAATTGAGTTCCGGCCGCGTGCAAAAGTTCGATTTTTTCCAGTAAGCTGCACACCACATTACCCTCTGGCCTCGAGCGGCTTCGATAATATTCGATGGGAGAGACAAGTCGAGAGTTTGCAGGAACTTCGCGGCGCAGCCTGTTTATTATGGGCTGCGTCGAACCAGCCGGTTCACAGGCAAAATCTGATATCGTAGATCTGCACCGACCAAAGACGAGTATGCCATGTTTCGCATTATTGCATTCGCTCTAACCATCCTTGCCATTGCTCCGGCTCGTGCCGATGAGCGATTCATCACGCTCAGTTCGACCACCTCGACCCAGGACTCGGGTCTGTTCGGCCACATTCTGCCGATTTTTACGGCGGCAACTGGCGTCACGGTTCACGTGGTTGCGGTCGGAACCGGTCAAGCGCTTGCTATCGGCGCCCGCGGCGACGCCGACGCGCTCCTCGTTCACGATCGCGCCGGAGAGGACAAGTTTGTTGCCGACGGGTTCGGCATCGACCGCCGCGACGTGATGTATAACGACTTTGTCATTGTCGGATCGAACAGTGATCCGGCGCATATCCGCGGCCTAAAGGACGCGCGTGAGGCATTGAAGGCCATCGCTCAGGCGACGGTGCCGTTTGCAAGCCGAGGCGACGACAGCGGTACCAATCGGATGGAGCTTCGCTTATGGAAGTCGGCGGGCATCCAGCCCGATCCGCATAGCGGATGGTATCGCGACCTTGGCCAGGGCATGGGGGCAACGCTAAACATCGCCGCCGCGATGAACGCCTACACGCTCACGGACCGCGCCACCTGGGCTAATTTCAAAAACCGGCAAGGACTGGAAATCCTGAGCGAGGGCGATCCGGCTCTGTTCAATCCCTATGGCAGCATTCTGGTCAATCCCGCGAAATGGCCACACGTCAAGTACCAAGACGCCAAAATCTGGCAAGAATGGCTGACATCAAAGCCGGGACTTGACGCGATCACGTCCTACCGCATCAACGGCGAACAATTATTCTTTCCGCCGCGTAGTGCGACGACGAATTAGCGCTGGGTCAACGCGCGGCCGAAAAGCAAGCTCACGGCGCTGACGGTCATCGACAACAAAATAAGAATGATGCCGAGTGCCAGCGCGAGGCTGAGATCGCCTTTACTGGTCTCAAGTGCAATTGTGGTCGTCATCGTCCGTGTATAGCCGCGGATATTGCCGCCGACGATAATGATGGCGCCGACTTCGGCAATGGCGCGGCCGAAAGCCGCGAGAAAGGCGGTCAGTAAACCGTCGCGCCCGATGTTCATCAGGGGCCATATCGTGCGCAGGCGCGAGGCTCCGTCGACCAGGAGGGCCTCACCATAGGCGTGCCAATGTCCCACGGCGGGCCGATGGACGAGGGCAATAACGATCGGCAAGCCAAGGATGCATTGCGCAAGGACCATTGCGGCA
>CATPBC010000391.1 GCA_955652195.1 uncultured Xanthobacteraceae bacterium
CGGCTCCTTGATCACCTCACGCCTCGCGCTTGAGCAAGGCCGCGAAGTCTTCGCGGTGCCGGGCTCGCCGCTCGATCCGCGCGCGGAAGGCACCAACAGCCTTATCAAGCAGGGCGCCACGCCGGTCACCGAAGCGGACGATATTATTTCCGTGCTGCGGCCGATCATGGGGACCGACCTTCCGGCGCGGGAACAGGACTCCGAGGACGAAGAAAAGGCGGTGGAGGCGGATCCTCAGCCCGATGATCGGGCGCGCATCGTTGCCCTGTTAAGCCCGACGCCGGTTTCGATCGACGATTTGATCCGGCTGTCGCGTACCTCGTCGCGCATCGTGCGAATGGTGCTGTTGGAATTGGAAATTGCCGGCCGAACCGAGCGCCACGGCGGCGGGCTGGTTTCTATCCTTTAGCGCTTGCCTCTAGTGTGGTGGATTTGAAGTTCCTACGATTAAGCGGCTGGCTCGGATAGGAACTTCAAATCCAAAAACCACACTAGAATCATAAATTTTCTAGTGTCCCTTTGATTCCGAAGTTCGCATCAGAGGCGCGCCGCAAACACTTGCGAACTTCGGAATCGGGACACTAGCGCTTGGCGTGCTGATCGGCTTCGAGGCGCGCCATTTCCAGAATCTGGCTCAGCGCCTCGAGCCCATTGCGGCGAGCCAGCTCGGCCAGTTCCTGCACGATCGAGGCGATGTATTGCGCCGCCTTGTTCGGCGTTTCCTCGCTCGTTGGCGCGTCCATTTCCGTCCCTACGCTTAAATTAGCGCCGTCTATTAGATATTAGGCCCTGTGATCGCTATACTTCGACGTTATGATTGGCAACTACACAACCGACGCGTGTACTCAGGTGTAGCGCGCCGCCGCCCTGATTACTCCCCAATGCAGCAGTAGTTGCGCGGCGCTTTCCACCGGTAACGATTTGACAGGCAGGGATGCATTACCCATGTTCGCGGCGGCCTGCAAAGCTGCCAGTTGCGCGTAAAATAGGTAATAGGCCACAAAAATCATTGGGTTATCATGGATCTTGTACTGGTGGAGTCGCCCGCCAAGGCGAAAACGATCAATAAATATCTGGGTAAGGGCTACGAAGTTCTGGCCTCGTTTGGCCATGTCCGTGACCTGCCGGCCAAGAGCGGTTCGGTCGATCCCGATGCCGATTTCCACATGTTGTGGGAGGTCGATCCCAAGGCGCAGAAACGCCTCAACGACATCGCCCGCGCGGTCAAGGGTGCCGACAAGCTGATCCTGGCGACCGACCCCGATCGCGAGGGCGAGGCGATCTCCTGGCACGTCTTGCAGGTGCTCAAGGAGAAGAAGGCGCTCACATCGCAGCCGATCGAGCGGGTGGTCTTCAACGCCATCACCAAGCAGGCGGTGACGGAGGCGATGGCGCATCCGCGCAAGATCGATCAGGCCCTGGTCGACGCCTATTTGGCGCGCCGCGCGCTGGACTATCTCGTCGGCTTCACGCTGTCCCCGGTGCTGTGGCGCAAGCTGCCGGGAGCGCGTTCGGCCGGCCGCGTGCAGTCGGTCGCGCTGCGGCTCGTCGCTGACCGCGAGCTTGAAATCGAGAAATTCGTTCGTCAGGAATATTGGTCGCTGGTCGCGACGCTGGCGACGCCGCGCGACGAAACGTTCGAAGCGCGGCTGGTCGGCGCCGACGGCAAGAAGCTCCAGCGTTTGGACATCGGCTCCGGAGCGGAGGCCGAAGCGTTCAAGCAAGCCCTTGAAACCGCCGTCTTCACCGTCGGCTCCGTCGAAGCCAAGCCGCTTAAGCGCCATCCCTACCCGCCGTTCACCACGTCCACGTTGCAACAGGAAGCAAGCCGCAAGCTAGGCTTTGCGCCAGCGCATACGATGCGCGTGGCACAGCGGCTCTATGAAGGCGTCGACATTGGCGGCGAAACCATTGGCTTGATCACTTACATGCGAACCGATGGCGTCGAGATGGCTGAGGAAGCGATCGTCGCAATCAGGCGCGCTATCGAAACCGATTACGGCCGCAACTACGTTCCCTCGGCGCCGCGCCGCTATCAGACCAAGACCAAGAATGCGCAGGAAGCGCATGAGGCCATTCGTCCGACCGATGTTGCCCGCAGTCCGCAAGATGCCAAGCGCTTTCTCGACCAGGATCAGGCCAAGCTTTACGAATTGATCTGGCTGCGCAGCGTTGCCAGCCAGATGGAATCCGCCGAGCTGGAGCGCACTACGGCTGAAATCGATGCCAATGTCGCGGGGCGCCGGCTCGAATTGCGCGCCACCGGCACAGTCGTGAAGTTCGACGGCTTCCTTACGCTCTATCAGGAGGGCCGCGACGAAGATCCCGAAGACGAGGAGGCGCGGCGGCTGCCGCAAATGGCGGCCGGCGAGCGGCTCGCCAAGAAGGCGATCGCATCCGACCAACATTTTACCGAGCCGCCACCGCGCTATTCCGAAGCTTCGCTAGTCAAGCGCCTGGAAGAGCTCGGCATCGGCCGGCCGTCGACCTACGCGTCGATCTTGCAGGTGCTCAGGGACCGCAAATATGTCCGGCTCGACAAGCGCCGGCTTTATCCGGAGGATCGCGGCCGCATCGTCGTCGCCTTCCTGGAAAGCTTTTTCGCCAAATACGTCGAATACGATTTCACGGCGCGTCTCGAAGAGCAGCTCGACCTGATTGCGGAACGTGAAATCAACTGGCGCGAAGTGTTGCGCGACTTTTGGCGCGATTTCATCGTCGCGATCGACGAGACCAAAGACTTGAAGATGTCCAAGGTGATCGACGCGCTGGACGACCTATTGGCGCCGCATTTGTTTCCGCCGCGGGCGGACGGCAGCGATCCGCGGCAGTGCCCGACCTGCGGCAACGGCCGTCTGTCGCTCAAGCTGAGCAAATTCGGCGCCTTCATCGGCTGCTCGAATTATCCCGAATGCCGCTACACGCGCCCGCTAACGATCCCCGCCGACGGCTCGGCTGAGATCGGCACTAAAGTTATCGGCTTAGATCCGGAAAGCGGCTTGGAAGTAACGCTGCGCAGCGGCCGGTTCGGGCCGTATTTGCAGCTTGGCGAAGCGGTCAATGGCGAGAAGCCGCGGCGCGCCGGCCTGCCGAAAGGAACCGCGCCCGATCAGATCGATCTGCAGCGCGCACTCGCTTTGCTTTCACTGCCGCGAGAGGTTGGCCGGCACCCTGAGGACGGCGAGCCGATCCGCGCCGGCATCGGCCGGTTCGGGCCTTACGTTCAGCACGGCAAGACCTACGCCAATCTCGAATCTCCGGAGGAAGTCTTTGCCATCGGCCTTAATCGCGCTGTGACGCTCATCGCCGAGAAACGCGCCAAGGGTCCGCGCGGACGACGCTTTGGCGCCGATCCCGGCCGGCCGCTCGGCGATCATCCGGTCAAGGGCGGCGCGGTTGTGGCGAAGAATGGCCGCTACGGCCCCTATGTCAGCCACGAAGGCGTGAACGCAACGCTGCCGGCGGACAAGACGCCGGACACAGTCACGCTTGATGAAGCGGTGGCGCTCATCGACGCCAGGGCGGAGCGTAATCCGCCATCCCCGCACGCACGGCCGCGCCGGGCCAAGCGACCATCTCCGGGCACCGCGCGGCATATCAAAGCATCGTCGAAACGACCGGGCGGAGCCGCCGCAAAGCGACGTCCCCCACATACTCCACGCAAGACGACGCAAGCTGCCGAATAATTGTCTTGCCGTTATTTGTCTTGCCGTGGGCCGAAGGCCGGACGGCCAGAAACTGGCCCACGAGAGTCCATGAGACGCCTGCCCTCACGCGAGGAACTTGTCGACTTTATCCGCCAACACAGCGGCAAAGTCGGCGTCCGTGAGATTGCGCGCGCCTTTGGGGCGAAGAATGCCGACCGCGCCGCACTCAAGCGCATGCTGCGCGAATTGGCCGATGAAGGCCGCATAGATCGGCAGCGCAAACGACTGCATCACGCCGGCACTTTGCCGCCGGTCGTCCTCGCCGACATTACCGGCCGCGACAGCGATGGCGAACTGCTGGCGCGGCCGACCGAGTGGGACGAAGAGGCCCACGGCGCGCCCCCCGTCATCCATATCGTCACGCCGCGCCGCGCCCGCCCGAACGAAATTGCCGGCGTCGGCGACCGCGCGCTCATTCGCATCGAACGGACCGCGCACGAGGAAACGAGCGGGCGGGTCATCAAGCTCATCGACCGAGCGAAGCATCGCGCGCTCGGGATCTTTCGCGGCCTCGCCGGCGGCAGCGGCCGCCTCGTCCCGATCGACAAAAAACAGCTCGGCCGCGAACTTGCGATCGCCGCGGACGCCACCGCAGGCGCCGTTGATGGCGATCTGGTCGCGGTCGAGGTGGCGCGGCAAGGACGATTAGGCCTGCCGGCGGGCCGGGTCGTCGAGCGGCTCGGCTCGCTCAAGACCGAGCGTGCTGTCAGCCTGATCGCCATCCATGCGCACGAAATTCCGCATGTTTTCACGTCTGCCGTTTTGGCCGAAGCCGAGGCGGCACGCGCCCCCTCCCCGGCGGATCGCGAGTACTCGCGCGAAGACTGGCGTGACGTGCCCTTCGTCACCATCGATCCGCCCGACGCCAAGGATCATGACGACGCGGTGCATGCGAAGCCCGATCCCGATCCGCGCAATGCGGGCGGCCACATTGTCAGCGTGGCAATCGCCGACGTCGCGCATTATGTGCGGCCGGATTCGCAGCTCGATCGCGAGGCAGTGCGACGCGGCAACTCGGTCTATTTCCCGGATCGCGTCGTGGCGATGCTGCCAGAGCGCATTTCCAACGATCTATGCTCGTTGCGGCCGAATGTGAATCGAGCAGCGCTCGCGGTGTGCATGGTGATCGGCGCCGATGGCCGCAAGCGCTCCCATAGCTTTCATCGCGTATTGATCCGTTCGGCGGCACGGCTGAGTTACGAGCAGGCGCAGCTTGCCGTCTCGGGCCGTACCGACGAGATCACCGAACCGATTGTCGGTAAAATTCTCGAGCCGCTTTACGCCGCCTATCGGGCGGTGCTGCGCGCCCGCGAGCAACGCGGCCCGCTCGATCTCGAAATTCCCGAACGCAAGATCGTCCTCAAATCGGACGGTACCGTCGATCGCGTGATCATGCCGCCGCGGCTAGAGTCGCACCGCTTGATCGAGGAATTCATGATCCTCGCCAATGTCGCGGCCGCGGAAACCTGCGAGCGCGCCAAGGTACCGCTGATTTATCGCGTACACGACGAGCCGTCGCCGGAAAAGCTCAACGCCTTGCGCGAGTTTCTCGTCACCCTCGACATATCATTGCCGAAAGGCGGAACGCTTCGCCCCGACGGTTTCAATCGCATCTTGGCGCGAGTCAAAGGCCGCGATATCGAACGGCTGGTCAATGAAGTGGTCCTACGCACGCAGGCGCAGGCCGAATATTCGTCGCAGAATTTCGGACATTTCGGCCTCAATCTGCGCCGCTACGCCCATTTCACCTCGCCGATCCGCCGCTATGCCGACCTCATCGTGCATCGCGCGCTGATCCGCGCGATCAAGCTCGGCAGCGATGGACTGCCGGATGGTATTGATACGCGCGTGCTTGCCGAGATTGCCGCAGGCATTTCCGCCACCGAACGCCGCGCCATGAAGGCCGAACGCGAAACCACCGATCGGCTGATTGCCCATTTTCTGGCCGACCGCGTCGGCGCAATTTTCGACGGGCACATTTCCGGCGTCACGCGCGCGGGGCTTTTTGTCGAGCTCGACGAAACCGGCGCGGACGGGTTTATCCCGGCGCGCAACATCGGCGAGGAGTATTTCCGGTTTCAGGAGGCGGCTCGCGCCTTCGTCGGCCGCTCGGCAACGCATCGTCTCGGCGATCCAGTCACGGTCGAGTTGGTCGAGGCGGCGCCGGTCGCCGGCGCCCTGCGCTTCCGGCTGGTCAATCAGCAGGCGAGCCGCCGCGACGGCGCCGCAAAACGCTCTGGACATCCGCCGCGCCAAGCGGCGAAATCCGGACGCGGTCGACAATCCCGCTCCCGCCGCTAAATAGATCTCCTATGGACGACGATTTAAGCGTGATCACTGGCGGCAGCGCGGCCGATCGCGCCGAGCGGCTCACGCGCAGCATGCGCGACCAGTCTTTTCCCAATGTCAAACCGCGGGATTCGGCGACGCTGATCTTGGTCGACCACGCCGCAAAAGTGCCGAAGGTCCTGTTAGGGCGCCGCCATGAGCGTCACCGCTTCCTGCCGGGTAAGTTCGTATTTCCCGGCGGCCGCATTGAACGCGCCGATCGCCTGATGGCGGTCGCGGCGGCACTGCACGAGCATCACGCCACCAAGCTGATGCAACGTGTGCGGCGGCCGAGCATTGCCAAGGCCGCAGCCTTTGCGCTCGCTGCGGTGCGTGAAACTTACGAAGAAACCGGGATCATGCTCGGCACACGTGCGAGCGGGCCCATGCGCGAACCCATGCGCGTGCCACCGGGGCCCTGGGAGGCCTTTGCCCGCGCGGGCATCGCGCCCGATCTGAGCGCCGTCCATTTTATCGCGCGCGCCATTACGCCGCCGCGGCGGCCGCTGCGCTTCGACAGCCGTTTCTTCACCGCCGACGTTGCGGCAATCGCGCGCCGCGACGAGGGCTTCGTCGGCCCCGACAAGGAGCTCGTCGAACTGGTCTGGCTCCCTATTACCGAAGCGCGGCGGCTCGACATGCCAGGTATCACCGCCGTCGTGCTCGAAGAACTACAGGACCGGATCGCGGCCGGGATGAGCCACAAACATCCGGTGCCGCTCTACCGCATGCTGCACAAGCGCTTTGTGCGGGAAATTCTTTGAAAGCCGGCTGCGATCCGATGTTTTCTCAAGAACGGCTTTCTTGACAATCGCTGCTTGCAGACTAGCTTGCGCCCAACGTCGCAATCCCGAGGTTCGCATTTTCGAGGTTCAGATGGCCAAGACCACGACAATCAAAGTCAAACTCGTATCCAGCGCAGATACTGGGTTTTATTACGTGACGCGGAAGAATTCGCGCACCATGACCGACAAATTGGTGAAGAAGAAATACGACCCGGTCGCCAAGAAACACGTCGAATTCCGCGAATCCAAGATTAAATAGAGCGCGTAAAGACGGTTTTGATCGTCATGCCCGGCCTTGTGCCGGGCATCCACGTTTTAAGGCAGGTACCAAGTCACAAACGTGGATGGCCGCGACGAGCCCGGCCATGACGCGACGCGGATCATCGCAAAGAACGGTGGCCGGCCGGGAACGGTGTCATGAGGAGGCCACTCGCACCGCCCCGTGCCGGCCGAACCCCACGGACCCAGGAGATGCGGCGGACCTGAGCATTCCGCAGGGTTATCAATGTATTCGCAAGAGTTTTTCGCGCGATTTCTTCGCGTCGCCGGACTCGCTGCAATAGCCCCATTGATCAGCGAGAAGGCCGTGTCGGAAAGCTAACGGAACCGCTGGCGAAATCAATAAGGAAGTCCCCGGCTCTGCGGGTGCGCGCCGTCAACCACAAAAATTGTGATTAATTCGCCGGTCCCGCTTTCGACCCGCACCCCAGCCGCCAGGCTACGATCATCCGCTTACGGATCGCCACTCATGGATCGCCACTCATGGATCGCCCAAGAATTGACGGACGGTTTCGATGAACTTCCCGACTGAGATCGGCTTGGAGAGATAGGCTTCGCAGCCGCCCGCCAGGATGCGCTCTTCGTCGCCCTTCATCGCAAAGGCGGTGACGGCCACGACTGGAATGTGCCGTAAATCCTCATCGTCTTTCAGCCGTTTGGTGACTTCCAGCCCCGAGACTTCCGGAAGCTGGATATCCATCAAAATCAAATCCGGCCGATGTTTGCGCGCAAGCTCGAGCGCCTCGATGCCATTGCGCGTCCCCACGGGAGCGTAGCCATGCGCCTCCAGAAGATCGTGGAAGAGCTTCATATTGAGCTCGTTGTCTTCCACAATCAGGACGGTTTTGGCCATCCCCGTTTCCTTCCTCGATCTGCCGGCGCAAACTCGCCGGTTGGAAAGAATCACTAGCCGCCAGGAATGGCGGGCCAGCAAAGCTAAAGCATGTTCCTGAAAAGTGGTAACCGGTTTTCCGAAAAGATGGCAAAGCACGCGCTCCATTCGCGAGAAAACGCGGAAATACTGGCGGTTCAGGCGCTTGCCTTTATTGCCGAGGATAGCGACCGGCTCGCCGGCTTTATCTCGTCAACGGGCATTGCGGCGCCAGCCATTCGCGAGGCAACCCAGGATCCCGATTTTCTTGCCGGCGTGCTCGAACATATGCTCGGCGATGAGAATCTCCTGATCGCCTTTGCCGACAGCGCCGGCATCGATCCGGCCGGCGTCGCCCGGGCTCGTCAGATCCTTGGCAAAGTTTGGGAGCGCGATTTGCCCTAAAACGAAATGACAACCGTGAGCACATCGTTCTGCCGTGACTGTCTCGCCGATGCCGCGCCTGACCACCGGCGCTGCGGCTCTTGCGGCTCGCCGCGTTTGGCTCGCCATCCGGAGCTCGAGACGCTCACGGTCGCGCATATCGATTGCGATGCGTTCTACGCCACCGTGGAGAAACGAGACGACCCCAGCCTCGCGGCCGAACCGGTGATTGTCGGCGGCGGCAGGCGGGGCGTCGTCGCAGCCGCCTGCTACGTCGCCCGCACCTATGGAATCAGGTCGGCCATGCCGATGTTCGAGGCATTGCGACGGTGTCCGCATGCCAAAGTCATTCGGCCCAACATGGAAAAATACGTCCAAGTCGGACGCGAGGTCCGGCAAATGATGCTGGCGCTGACACCATTGGTCGAGCCGCTCTCGATCGATGAAGCGTTCCTCGACCTCTCCGGCACGGCACGGCTGCATGGGCTTTCTGTCGCCAAGGCCCTGGCGCGCTTTGCCAGCGAGGTTGAGAAGAAACTGCGGATCACAGTCTCGATCGGGCTGTCCTGCAATAAATTTCTGGCCAAGGTCGCATCCGATATCGACAAGCCGCGCGGCTTTGCCGTGCTCGGCGCGCGCGATGCGCCAGCTTTCCTGGCGCCCAAGCCGGTCGGCTTCATCTTTGGCGTGGGCGCAGTCAGCGCGGCACGTTATGCGCGCGATGGCTTTAACCGAATTGCCGATCTGCAGCGCGCGGGCGAAATGGAACTGCTGCGCCGCTACGGCGAGGAGGGCCGCCGACTGTCACGGCTGGCGCACGGCATCGACGAGCGCAAAGTCGACCCGGCGCGCGAAACCAAGAGCATATCGTCGGAAACGACTTTCGAGCGCGATATCGCCGATTTTCGCACGCTGGAACGCATTTTATGGAACCTCACAGAGGAAGTTTCGGCGCGGCTCAAGCACAACGAATTGGCGGGGGCGACCATTACACTGAAGCTCAAAACGGCCGATTTCAAGATTCGCACGCGCGCGCGATCGCTCGAAACCCCGACGCAACTGGCGGGCCGCATCTTTGGCGCGGCCCGCACGCTTCTTGAACGCGAAACCGACGGCACGCACTTTCGCTTGCTCGGCGTCGGGGCCAGCGCCTTGGTCTCCGCCGATGAGGCCGATCCGGCCGATTTGGTCGACGGCCGCGCGGCGCTAGCGGAACATGCGGTCGACGATCTACGCGCGCGTTTCGGCGACGCCGTTCTTATCCGCGGCCTCGGCTTCGACCCGGCGGAGAAGTAACGCGGCGTAATCTGACGTGTCGTGCCAATCCCGTCCGTCATTGCGAGCCAACGGGTTTGATTGCACCGATTACCGGCAAGGCTTGGCGTCTTTGATGTCCAGCGACGTGAGCTTCCCGTTGATGACAAAATTGTTGTAATCGAGCGCCAGAGCGCGCGAAATGCCGTTGGCGTAGAGTTCAAACCTGATTGCGTAAGCGGGAGTTTGCTCCGAATTATTGTCCGACTTGCCTCGCTCGAAATAGCTGATCGTGACCGGCCAGCGCGGCATTGACGCAAGTTTCGCCTCCCCGGCCGCGGCATCATCGTGATTGCGCTCGCCGGGCGCGATCTCGCGGCCGATCACGGTGAGCGTGTCGAAGACTTTGTCGCCGGTCTCCGATCCGTCATACACTGGGAAACTGAGAACGCTCTGCCCGGCGCGGGCGGCATTGATCACGCGCACCATATGCTCGGTTGGAAACACGACTCCGGGCGCGAGGCTTAAGCTTTTTGGCTGCGGCTTCTCCAGTGCGACGGCGGTCTTGGTGGCCTCGCGTTCGGCATGTCCGTCAACCGAATCGATGAGGTTTTCGTCGACAAAATTCTGCGACGAAAACTTAAAGTTCTTAGCGTCCGCGCCTTCCCAGGTGGTGGAGCGCAAATCGCTCGTGGAAATCTTACCCTCGCCGGTATCGAGCTCAGATACCTGGCGAAATTCAAGCGAATAGCCCTGACAGGTATTGCCATCGAAATCGTAAAGGATGCGGCCGCGCACCCCCGCCACTTGCGAATTGGCGCGGGTAACGCCAAGCGATAGATCATAGATCGCACGGTGTGGAACAAGGTTGACCGGCGCAGTCGCGGCGTCCTCGCCGCGCGCTGCCGGGAGCGAAATGAAGAAAAGTAGACCAAGCGAAAGCATAGCCGGGCGTATTGCCAAAACGTCATCCACGACCATGACCAATCTCACACTGCTCGTCGCCGAGATGGCCCCTGCCTGTCGTTTCCCCTGTTGTTTACCGGTTCATCCGGCTTTGTTGGACCGCTCATAACAATGCCGCGAACATAGGCAGCTCGCGGTTATCCCGCAACAGCAATCGCACCGCTTGCGCGCGCTCCTATGTTCGGACAGAAGAGGTGCGAACTTCGAAATCGGGACACTAGTGCGGTGGATTTGAAGTTTGCGCGCGCGACACATTTGCGGAGGTTAACCATGGCCGGATCTGTCGAAAAGAAACTGCAGGAGCTTGGCATCACCCTGCCGAAGCCGCCCGCCCCGATCGCCAATTATGTTCCCTTCGTGCGCACGGGCAATCTTCTTACCGTCTCGGGCCAGGTCTGTTTTGACGGCGATGGCAAGCTTGTCGCCAAGGGGCAGCTTGGCGGCGCGGTTTCGATCGACGACGGACAGAAAGCGGCCCGCGCCTGCGCCATCAATCTTCTGGCACAAATCAAGGTCGCGGTCGGCGATCTCGATAAAGTGGTCCGCGTGGTGCGGCTCGGCGGATTCATAAATTCAGCGGTCGGTTTTGGCGACGGGCCAAAGGTGATGAATGGCGCCTCCGACCTCATGGTCGCCGTGTTCGGAGAGAAGGGCAAACACGCGCGATCGACGGTTGGCGTCGCGGCGCTGCCCGCGGATGCGGCGGTCGAAGTCGAAGGCTTGTTCGAGGTTTCCTGATCCGGCACGGCCCAAAAGTGACGCCGCCCAATGTGACGCCCTCTCTGGATTGGCTCACTGCGCGGCCGATCGCACATCGCGCCCTGCACGATCCCGCGCTTGGTCCGATCGAAAACACTGCGGGCGCAGTTCGCGCCGCGATCGCCGCCGGTTACGGCATCGAGGTCGATGTGCAGCTCAGCGGCGACGGCGAGGCCATGGTCTTACACGATGACGCGCTCGGCCGGCTCACCGAGGGCGAAGGCCGACTCGACCGGCTAAGCACGGCCGAACTCAAGTCCGTGCCATTTCGCGATAGCGACGAACGCATGCTGACGCTCGCGGATCTGTGCGATCTCGTCGCCGGCCGCGTAACCATACTGATCGAGTTGAAAAGCCGCTTTGACGGCGATGTACGCTTAGGTCAGCGGGTGGCGGACGTCCTCGCCGTCTACGGCGGCCCGGCAGCGCCGATGTCGTTCGACCCCTGGCAGGTCAGGGCGCTGCGGCACAAGGCCCCAAATCTTCCGTGCGGGATCATTGCAGCCAAATACCGCCCGCATCCATATTGGGACTTGATGCCTGCTTGGATGCGTCTCGGAATGGGCTATTTGCTGACAGGTCTCGTTGCGCAGCCGCAATTTATCGCCTACGCGGCGGCCGATTTACCGGCGCTTGCGCCCTCATTCGCGCGTCGCTTCATCGGCTTGCCATTGCTGGCCTGGACAGTTCGCAGCCAAGCCGAGCAGGCTCGCGCGACGCGCTTCGCCGACCAGATTATTTTCGAGGGCTTTCGGCCGTGAAACGCGGGCAGGAGCGAGAAGCGCCGACCATGACTGAGTTGCGCATCAGCGTCGTGGAGACGATCGGCGCGGTCGCGGCCAGCGAATGGGATGCCTGCGCCAACCCGCAAGTGTCCGCGCGCGGCAGCAACACGCGATGTGCTCCAGATAGCGCCGGCAACGGACAGCACGATCCGACTAACACGCCGACGCAAAACGAGGAGCACGTTTATAATCCTTTTATCTCGCATGCCTTCTTGTCCGCCTTGGAGCAATCCAATTCAGTCGGCCCGCGGACCGGCTGGCAGCCCCAGCACGTGCTGGTCCGCACCGCCGACGGCAGTTTGGTCGCGGCCGCGCCCTGCTATCTGAAGAGCCACTCGCGCGGTGAATATGTGTTCGATCATGGCTGGGCCGAAGCCTATGCCCGCGCCGGCGGCAATTATTATCCCAAGCTGCAGGTCGCGGTGCCATTCACCCCGGCCACCGGACGGCGCCTGTTGGTACGCGAGATTCCACAGTCGGAAACTGTGGCGCGGGCGCTGGCGGGCGGCCTGGTCGAGATTTCCAAGATTTGCGGGGCATCCGGCGTGCACGTCACCTTCGCGCCCGAAACGGAATTTCGTCTGCTCGGCGAACTTGGTTATCTGCAGCGAACCGATCAGCAGTTTCACTGGGAGAATCGCGGCTTCGGCAGTTTCGACGATTTTCTTGCCGCGCTTACCGCACGCAAACGCAAGACGATCCGCCGCGAGCGCCACGACGCACTGGCGAACGGCATTACCGTGCACTGGCTGACCGGCAGCGATCTCACCGAAGAGGTGTGGGACGCGTTTTTTGATTTCTATATGGAAACCGGTTCGCGCAAATGGGGCCGGCCGTATCTCACTCGCCAGTTCTACTCACTGGTGGGCCAAGCCATGCGCGAGCGCATTGTGCTGATCATGGCGAAGCGCGCCGGCCGGTGGATCGCAGGAGCCATCAACTTCCTTGGCTCGCATTCCCTGTTCGGCCGCCACTGGGGCGCGATCGAGCATCACCCGTTCCTGCACTTCGAACTCTGCTACTACCAGGCCATCGATTATGCGATCGCCCACAAAGTACCGCAGGTCGAAGCCGGGGCGCAGGGCGAGCACAAGATCGCGCGCGGCTACATGCCGGCCACGACGTACTCGGCGCATTATATTGCCGATCCCGCCTTGCGGCGGGCGATTGCCGATTATTTGAAGCGCGAGCGTGCCTATATTGCCGCTGCCGGCACCGAGCTTGCCACATTGACGCCGTTCCGCAAGAATTTCGCCATTGAACCAGATTGAACGTAATCTCGGCACCGCCGCGGGCTGCGGCGGTCTTTGGCCGGCACACGCTTGCAGCCACTATGCTTAAATCTGGAGAGCGCAATGGCGAACTATGATCCAAATAACATCTTCGCCAAGATCCTGCGCGGCGAGTTACCGGCCTATAAGGTATTCGAGGACGAAAAGGTTTTCGCTTTCCTCGATATCATGCCGCGCGCGCCCGGACATACGCTGGTTGTACCCAAGGCGCCGGCGCGCACCATTATCGACATCGCGCCCGACGACCTCGCACACGTCATCAAAGCAACCCAGAACATCGCGCGCGCGGCGATGACGGTCTTTGCCGCCGACGGCATCACGATCCAACAATTCAACGAACCGGCCGGCGGCCAAGTTGTGTTCCACCTGCATGTTCACATGATTCCACGCAAGAATGGCGTGGCGTTAAAGCCGCCGTTGAGTTTCAAGGAGGAGCCTGCGGTGCTGTCCGAGCACGCGTCGCGGCTCGCCGGCGCCTTGCAAGGATGAGTCGATTTCTCAGCCGGCGCGACCGCGCGATACCCGTTCGATTTCGGCGCGCACCAAGCGCTCGACCAATCCGGGTAGATTGTCGTCGAGCCACACTTTGAGCATTGGGCGCAGCATTTCACGAACCAAATCTTCGAGCGTCCGCGCGTTCTCAACCAGAACCGTTTCCGCAAGCGCGTTGAAGGCGGAGTCGACCGCGGCGCTTGTGGCGCTGGAGATAAGGCCGCCAGGCTGTTCTCCCCGTAGAGCGGCGGACTGCGCAACTCCGGCTGGCGATTCTGGCGCGCCCGCATCATCGAATCTCGCATTATGAGCCTCGAACGGATCGGGCCGCGAAGAGGCTTCCGGCACGCGACTTGAACCAGAGGCGGGCTCGGTCGGATGCGCCGCGGGAGACACCATCGATTGGGTCAGGTCGAGGATCGTGGAGGAGCGGCTCTCTCTGGGCGCTCCAGTGGGGGCGTCGGTCGGCGACAAACGCGGCTCGTGTGGCGGCGCTACTCCGCTTGGCGCGGAATGTGTCTCTCCGTCATCCCGCGCGTCACCCACCGAGGACGCAAGAGTATCGGCGGCTTGCTCAAATCGCGCCGGCTCGGCCGGGCGCTGCACCGATTTGTCCGCATCGTCCTCGGCGATGATACGGCGAATCGAGGCGAGTATTTCCTCCATGGACGGTTCCTGGGTCTTTGCCGCCTGCGCCATAGAGCTCCTCCTTCAGCTCATATGTTTGTCCGCGCCGCGTGGCGCGAGACTCTGGCCGCGCTGCGAACGCGCCGAATCACCCGGAGGGCTACGGCGCAACGTTGCCGTCAGCACTATGATTGCGCAAGCCGATGGTGTTGTAGGCATTCTCGAAATCCGACACCCAAAGGCCCAACAGGCTCGGCTATCTGCCGTCCGGGACCCGAACGCCGATCCAGGCGTCGCGGACCTGCTGGTAGTGCACCTGCGGATCGTAGATCATCACGTTCAGCCCCAATCGCGGCATTGACAGTCCGCCGACCGCGGCCAGCAAAGTATATGAAGCAACGACGCGATCGTGTTGCGCGGTCACCAGAGCGACACGCGCATTGACGAGTTCCTGCTGCGCGTTGAGAACGTCGAGCGTAGTCCGCTGCCCGACCCGCGCCTCTTCGCGTACACCGTTGAGCGCAATCTCTGCGGCGTTCACTTGCGCCGTGGTCGCTTCGATCTGCGCCTTGGCGGCGTCCAATTGCCCCCAACTCTGCACCACGGTCGCCCGTGCCTGATCGCGATTGACGTCAAGATTGAGGCGCTGCTGGCCGAGCGTTTCCTTGGATTGGCGAATGGCCGAATATTCGGTACCGCCCTGATAAATCGGGACGGTCAGTTGGCCGAGGACAGAAATGTTGGTCTCCTTGTTGATGTTGAAGAGCGGATCCCATTGCTTCTGCACACTCGCGGTCAGTCCAAGATTTGGATAGAGTGCGCCCTCGCTAACCTTGACCGCGAGTTCGGCGACATCGACGCCGTACATCGCGGCCAGCACAGACGGGCTCTGCGTCTCGCCTTCGGTGATCGCTCTCGCCAGTACCGGCGGCGACAGCCGATCGACCGGCGTACCAGGATCGAGCCGGCCGGGATTGACGCCAATCACCCGCCGGTAGTTTGCCTGTGACGTGACGTAATTCGACACTGCGCCCAGAAGCGCCGATCGTCC